>JANOVW010000138.1:0-1813 GCA_031417575.1 Rhodoferax sp.
TGCCGCCGTAACCCGAGCCAAAGCTCCAGATTTCGCGGGTTTCGGGGTAATGCACGATGTATTTGGTGGGGTTGCACGGCCACCGCACGTCGGCCTGGCCAGCCTGCAGGGGCGCACCAACGGTGTGGATGCACGGCACAAATTTGCCGGTTGGCCCCAGCACGTCATAAACCGCTTTGCCCATGCGCGTCATGATGCGCATGTTCACGGCCACGTAGGGGCTGTCAGACAATTCAACGCCAATGTGCGAGATATGGCTGCCCAGCGGGCCCATGGAGAACGGCACCACATACATCGTGCGGCCTTTCATGCAGCCGTCAAACAGGGCTTTCTCGCCGTTTGCGTTAGGGGTGCCGCCCGGGCCGCCTTGCAGCTTTTGCCGCATTTCTGCGGGGGCGACCCAGTTGTTGGTGGGGCCGGCATCGGCCTGGTTGGCGCAGCAAATGAAGGTGCGGTCTTCTACGCGGGCTACGTCGGAGGGATCTGACAGCGCCAAGAAGCTGTTGGGGCGTTTTTTCGGGTTCAGGCGTTTGAACACACCGGCATCGACCAGCAATTGGCACAAGCGGTCGTATTCCTCCTGGGAGCCGTCGCACCAGTAGATGGCGTCGGGCTGGGTCAGGGCAGCCATTTCGGCCACCCAGGCGATCAGATTCGCGTTTTTGACGTAACTGGGCGCGTTCAGCGCCAAGCCTGGGTTGGTGGGTGCGTTCATAAAAACTCCTGGAGATAAAAAATCGTTTTTTCAAAGTGGCTTCACTTTTGGAAAACGACTTCCGCCAAGCCCCCGGTGCCGCATGGGATGCCGATTTTAAGAAGCAGGCCGTCGGTTACGGCGCAGTTACCAACACAAAAAGGGCAAATGTTATGCAAAAAATGCATTAGGTCATGCAAATCAAAGTTTTGTACGGATCGCCTTTAAATGAGCACGTGCGCTGTGAAAAAAGCCCTCGACAAATAAAAAAGCCCAGCCGAATGGCTGGGCTTTTGGGTGCCGTGGGCAGGCTTTAGGCCATTCAATCAGGCCATGAAGACGGCGATGAAGGCCAGCAAAAAGATCAGCACGCCACCGGCAACAGGCAACACGATCGGAATGTAAGGCACGATGGCTTCAATCGCGTCGGGCTGGTGTTGGTCATCGTGTTTGGCAGGTGCTGGAGCAGACATGTCGGTTCCTGAAATTCGGGGGCCCGCTCAAACCACCAGTGCGGCTAAGAGCGGACTATAAAAAGGGCTGAGTGAGGCTATTTTACAGTCTTGTGCAGCCAGCCCGCCATCATGTGCCGACAGCGGCGCTAACATTCGCACCATGAACACCTCAACCGCATCCATCAAGCCCCTGTTTGCAACCTGCCTCGCCGCAGCACTGCTGGCCGGTTGCGCGGCCACAGGCCCCAACAGCCCGCAAGCGCGCCCGGTCATCTATTCAGCCGCCACACCAACTGCGGCAACCCAGCAGCGCCAAACCACCGAAACCAATGAATGCATCGCCCGCGCCCAAGGCCAGGGTTTGACACCCGATGAGAAGAACAACGAGGCCGCGCGCCGCGCAGGCGTGGGCGCGGCCACCGGCGGCGTGGCCGCAGCGGTGGGTGCGTTGGTAACAGGCGGCGGCATTGAGGGTGTGATGCGCTCGGGCGCAGCCGGTGCCGCAGTGGGCGGCGCTGCCGGCGGTGTATCCGGTGCCATGAGCGAACGTGCCAGCGCCACCTATCGCAACTATGTGCAGCGTTGTTTGAGCGACAAGGGGTTTCAGGTGATTGGCTGGAATTAGGTTTTGCCCTGATCGCCGGGCGTGGCGACGAGGCAAGGG
>JANOVW010000139.1:0-5523 GCA_031417575.1 Rhodoferax sp.
GCGGCGCGGTGTTATGCCGATCTGGCCGTTACTGCCAGGATCGCCGGTCGAGGATTCCCCACACCGGACGGATACATCGCCGCGATTGCCGCTTCGCGGGGTTTCATCGTGGCGTCACGCGATACAGCGCCCTACGAGGCAACCAGCGTTACGGTCATTAATCCGTGGGATGCGTAAGAAAACACTAAATGTCGGGTTGCGACTATTTCGATGCGTTCGCTGGCTGACGGAGCACCAATTCTAATTTTTATGAATATTTGCAAGACTAATCTATCATTTTCACTAGATCAACCTTGCAAATTGAAGTGCCCGAGAATATACTGACCCGATGCCGACTCTGTATGAACGCGCTTTCGTGGCGCAGCTTGAAATCCGCCTGAGCGGTGATGCGCCGCTGATCCAGGTGCTGGTGGGGCCGCGCCAGGTGGGCAAAACGACGGGGGTGCGCCAACTGATGGCCCGCAGGGGTGGCAGTTGCCACTATGCCAACGCAGATGACCTGCTGGTGGCAGACCGCACTTGGCTGCTGGAACAGTGGCAGAAGGCGCTGTTGCAGGGCGACGGCACGCTGCTGGTGGTGGATGAAATCCAGAAGGTGGCCAATTGGCCCGAGACCATCAAATCGCTGTGGGATGCGCATACGGGCCGTTTGCGCGTGCTGCTGCTGGGGTCGAGCTCGCTGCAAATTCAGGGTGGCCTGACAGAAAGTTTGGCTGGCCGTTTTGAGTTGACGCGTATCTACCACTGGGCCTTTGCCGAACTGCGCGATGCGTTTGGCTACGACCTGGAGCGCTACCTGCAGTACGGCGGCTACCCCGGTTCGGTGGCATTTGAGGGCGATTTTGACCGCTGGTACGCCTATTTGAAGGATGGAATTGTCGAGTCGGTGATCGGCCGGGACATTCTGCAAAACCGCACGGTGGCCAACCCCGCGCTGTTCAGGCAGGCGTTTGAGATTCTGTGCCGATACCCGGCCCAGGAAATCAGCTACACCAAGCTACTGGGCCAGTTGCAAGACAAGGGCAACACCGATCTGGTGAAGTATTACCTGTCGCTCTACACCGGCGCTTTTCTGGTGTATCCGCTTGAAAAATATTCAGCCAAGGCTTGGCTGACACGCAGCTCCAGCCCCAAAATTTTGACGGCCTGCCCAGCCCTTTACACCATGACAGCCGGGCCTGGGGCCATGGCGAATACTGAGCAACGGGGGCGTGTGTTCGAATTGGCTGTGGGGGCAGAACTGCTGCAATTGCCAGGTGAGCTTTTTTACTGGCGCGAGAAGAGCGCCGAGGTCGATTTTGTGGTGCGTTACCAAGGCAAGCTGTATGCGGTTGAAGTCAAATCAGGCCGAAAAAAATCAACCAAGGGGCTGGCGGCATTTATGCAGCAATTCCCCGAAGCGCACCCCGTGATCGTGACGCCCGACAACTTTGCCAGCTTGTCTGAAAACCCCAAAAAATTTTTGGAAACTTTGGCGTGAACCTAATACCCAAACCGTAAACCGCTATGTTCATCCTTGCCAAATTCATGACTTTCGTTACCCAGCCGCTGGCTTGGGTGGTTTTACTGCTGGCGTGCGGGCTGTTGGTTGGGCGGCGGCGCCAAAAAGCCGGTCAACGGTTCATTGCTGCGGCGCTGTTCGTGCTGGTCTTTATGGGCTGGCAAGTGCCGGTGGATGCGGTGATGAAGCGGCTGGAAGATTCAAGCCCTGCGCCTTCAGCCGACTTGAATTTGAAAGACTATGTAGGTGTGGTGGTATTGGGCGGTGCCCTTGAAGATTCAACTCTGTGGGAGACTCCCGGCCGCATTGCACTGAAAGGCGAAGCTGAAAGAATGGTGGTTCCAGTGGCGTTAATGCTGCGTAACCCACACCTAAAGCTGTTGTATACCGGCGGTGAAGGAAACTGGTCTAAGGACAAAATGACCGAATCCGACCGGGCCAAGATTTTTTTTGACCTGTTGCAGGTTGATGCCAGTCGGGTCATTTACGAAGCAGAATCTCGCACCACTTACGAGAACGCGGTTTTCAGCGCCAAAGTGCCAGGTGCAGACCCGCGCCAGCGGTGGCTTCTACTCACCACCGCTGCCCACATGCCGCGTTCATTGGGGGCCTTTCGCAAAGCGGGTTGGAATGTCACGCCCTACAGCGTGGATTACCGCACCGGCACTGAAACCAAGTGGATGAATTATTCACTTCAAGGCGGTGCTGTGAAATGGAACTATGCCCTGCACGAAATGATCGGCTACGGGATGTATTGGGCTACGGGGCGGCTTTGAGCTGGTAATTTTTCGACGGGCCGCCCCTAGAAAAATTAACCCCCTTTGGGGGGTAGCGACCCGCGCAGCGGTGGAGCGTGGGGGCTAATTTTTACTACCAATACCTTGTCCACCCGCCGTCCATCCATGTCCACCACTTCAAAACGCCAATCAGCCACGTCAATTGTTTCTGCCGTAGCGGGCAAATGGCCTGAAACGGCCATCAGCAGGCCGGCCACGGTGTTGTAACGGCCTTTGTCTTCATCGGGCAGGTCATCCAGCCCCAAGCGGGCTTTGAGTTCGTTGATGGGCATCAGGCCATCGAGCAACCAGCTGCCGTCTTCCCGCTGGGTGGCCCAGGCATCCACGTGGGTGCGCGGTTTGAGTTCACCGGTGATGGCTTCGAGCAAGTCGGTGGGGGTGACCAGGCCTTGCACTACCCCGTATTCATCGACCACAAAAACCACGCGGCCCGTATGGGCGCGAAACTGCTCGAGCAGTTCCATGCCGGTGAGCGTTTCAGGCACAAAGGTGGCGGCTTCAACATGGGCATCAATGCGGTCGGCGTGGTCAAGCCCCAATTGCAATAGCTTGCCCAGGCTGATGATACCGATCACGTCATCCAGCGAGCCACGGCACACGGGGTACCAGGAATGGGTTTTGGCAGTGTCTGCAACACTGTGGTGCTTCAGGCTGGCCAGGCTGGCTGATACCGTGTCGGAAGCCTCCAGCCAGGCAATATCGTCACGCGGCAACATGAGCGATGTCAACGGCCGCTCGTCCAGGCTGAACACGTTTTGCACCATCTGGTGTTCATGTTGCTCAATCACGCCTGCGTCTACGCCCTCTTCCAGGCTGGCGGCAATTTCTTCTTCGGTTACTTCACGCGCGGCATTGGTGTCGATGCGCAGCAGGGCCAGCGTGCCCTGGGTGGTAACCGACAACAGCGACACAAAAGGCCCGGCCGCTTTGGCCAGCCACACCATGGGCCGCGACACCCAGCGCGCGACCAGCTCGGGGTATAGCTGGCCGATGCGTTTGGGCACCAGTTCGCCAAAAATAATGGTGGTAAAGGTGATGAGGGCCACCACGATGGCCGTAGCCCACAGCGCTGCTGCCTTTTCGGGCACGTTGAAGGTTTGCAGCCAGGCCGACAGGGGGCCGCTGAAGGCCGCCTCGCCCACAATGCCATTCAGCACACCAATGGAGGTGATGCCCACCTGGACGGTGGAAAGGAACCGTGTGGGGTTGTCCATCAACTTCAGCGCCGCGACTGCCCCGGCGTCGCCGGCTTCGGCCATGGCGCTTAGCCGCGCTTTGCGGCTGGTGCCCAAGGCCAGTTCCGACATGGCAAACACGCCGTTGAGCAGGGTTAAAAAAACAATCAACAAAAATTCCATCAGACCAGTTCCGTCAAGGCAGGGGCGACAATCAACAACATGTCACTGTACTTGATTGGCGACGTGCAAGGCGGCAACGAGCCCTTGGGCCGTTTGCTCGACACCCTTGGGTTTTCGCCCAGCCGCGATACGCTTTACCTGCTGGGTGATCTGGTCAACCGCGGGCCGGATTCTGCCGGCGTGTTGCGCCGCCTGATGGCGCTTGGCGGTGCCGCCCGCTGCCTGCTGGGCAACCACGACATGCACCTGCTGGCCTGCGCCCACGGTGTACGCAAGCCCCACGGCGGCGATACCATTCAAGACGTGCTGGATGCGCCCGATCGCGATTCGCTGTTGCATTGGCTGCGCGGGCAACCCCTGGCGATTTTTGAAACCTTTAAGGGCAAACCGCACCTGATGGTGCACGCCGGGGTGTTGCCACAATGGTCGGCCACTGACACCATGGCCCTGGCGGGCGAATTGGAGGCCGTGCTGCGCAGCCCGGTTTATGGCGACTTTTTGCACCACATGTATGGCAATGAACCACGCCTCTGGCACGCTGATTTGAGTGGGGTGGGCCGCTTGCGCTGTGTACTGAACGCGCTGACGCGGATTCGTTTTTGCACGCCCGCCGGCGAGATGGAATTCGAAGCCAAGGGCTTGCGGGCAGAAGATGCGCCGCCCGGTTTTGTACCTTGGTTTGAGGCCGCAAACCGTAAAACGGCTCCTGTAACAGTAGCGTTTGGCCATTGGTCTACGCTGGGCTGGCTCAACCGCCCGGATCTGCTGAGCCTGGATTCAGGCTGTGTGTGGGGCGGCAGTTTGAGTGCGCTGCAAGTCGATGGCGGAACCGGCGAACTGATTCAGGTGCCGTGCAGCAAACCCCAAACCCGCCCGTTTATTCGGACTTGAACAAGGCGGCAACCCGCCGCTTGGGTTTGATATTGGCTGAGATGGAGCGAACCGTCTGTTTCACCGAGGGTTCCCAAGCGGGCGCGACAGCCGTGTCAGCCGCTGCAGCTTCATAGGGTTTGTCAAAAAACGGGTCGCGTGAAGTTTGCGCCGGGCGGCTGAAATCGCGGGCCGGGCGCGTGAAATCACGCCCTGATTCGCGACTTGTATCACGCCCTGAATCACGGGCCGAACGGCGGACATCGTCACCGCCGCTGCGGCCTTCATCGGCGTTGTACATGCGACGCCCGTCATTGATGCGGCCCTGGCGGTGAATATCGGGTGCGTTCTCTGGGAACTCCATCGGCTCGATGTCGAGCTTGGTTTTGATGAGTTTTTCAATATCGCCCACCAGGCGGGCATCGGATTTGGCGACGAAACTCACCGCCAAACCCGATTGCCCGGCGCGGCCGGTGCGGCCAATGCGGTGCACGTAATCTTCGGCGTTGAAGGGGATGTCGAAATTAAACACGGCGGGCACGTCTTTGATGTCGAGCCCGCGGGCCGCTACATCGGTACACACCAGCAAATCGACCTCGCCCTTTTTGAAGGCATCCAGCGCCTTGAGGCGTTCGTCCTGGCTCTTGTCGCCATGCAGCGCGGTGGCGTTGAGGCCTTCGCGCTCCAGTGAACGCGCCAGCCGGGCGCAACCCAATTTGCTGTTGACGAACACAAAAGCCTGCTTGAGCTGGCGTTCCTTCAAAACCTGGTGCAGGGCACGGCGTTTGTCGTCGGCATCTACACTGTAAAAATGCTGCTCCACCGTGCTGGCGGTGGCGTTGGAACGGGCCACTTCAATCGTGACCGGGTCTTGCAAATAGCTATTGGCCAGGCGTTTGATTTCTGGCGAAAAGGTGGCAGAGAACAGCAGCGTGGTGCGCTGTTTGGGCAAATAACTCAAGATGCGCTGCAAATCGGGCAAAAAGCCGATGTCGAG
>JANOVW010000140.1:0-5900 GCA_031417575.1 Rhodoferax sp.
TACCGATGAAGGTGAGTCCAACGGATCATTGAAGCCGTGGTTTTAGGATGGACTGCCCCTAAACCGAGGCGATTTACAACCTAAAATGTCTACAATTGCAGGAATTATTTAGAAACTCAACTTCTTTCAGGTCAAAATATCTACCAACGTAGGCATATTTCATTGTGTGGTTGAAAATATAGCCATAATGGCCTTAAACGTAGACATTTCAAATGAAACACCCCATTCGTTCCGCTGAAGACCTGGGCCTCATTATCCGCGCGGTTCGAAAGAGTCGGGGGGTGCGCCAAGACGACTTGGCCAGCACCGTCAAAGTCAGCAAGCAGTTTGCGGTCGATGTCGAGCGCGGCAAACCGACCGTTCAATTCGGCCGCGTCTTGTTGCTGTTGAAGGAGCTGGGCATTGCATTGAGCGTTGATATGGATGCCCAAGCCCTTAAAAAACTGGCGCAGTTAACGGACCAACGTCATGCGCAGCGAAACACCAAGGCGTTGGCAATTTCAGCAATAGCCAACCCTGGTGCGCCCGCCGCTGATGACGAAACCAAAGCCGGTGCGCTCCCGTGAGGCAACTGCTTGTCAGCATCAACCAGCGGCAGGTCGGAACCTTGCACGAGCGTGATGACCTTTGGGTGTTTGAATACGATGCGCAGTGGCTGAACGCCCCAGACTGCTTTGACTTGTCGCCAGCGTTGCCGCGATCCAGGCAAAAGCACGCAGATGGTGGCAGCCATCGCCCGGTTCAGTGGTACTTTGACAATTTGTTGCCAGAAGAGCGCTTGCGTGAGGCCGTGGCCCAAGAGGCGAATATCAGCGCCGATGATGCGTTTGCCTTGTTGGCGTATTTGGGGGCTGAGTCTGCCGGTTCGTTAACCTTGCTGCCAGCAGAAGCGGCTTGGCCCCTTGAAGGCGGCTTGCAAGTGCTGACCGATGCAGACTTGAGCCAGCGCATCAACAACATGCCGCGCCAGACGCTGACGCAATCTGCGCCCAAACGCATGTCGCTGGCGGGCGCGCAGCATAAATTGCTGGTCGTTCTGTTGGACGACAGTCTGTATGAGCCCAAGGGTGCGACGGCATCGACCCATATCCTCAAACCCAACCATCCGGACGCCAGCAGCTACCCGGCTTCTGTGTTCAACGAATACGCCACCATGAAGCTGGCGCGCGCAGCCGGTTTGGCAGTACCCGCGGTACGCATGCGGTATGTGCCGCAGCCGGTTTACATCATCGATCGATTTGATCGCGTGGCCCAGGTGGTTCAAAAGCGGCCTCGGGCGGTGAAACCCGGTGCGCATCATTCATTGGCGGCTTCATCAAGCGACACGGCAAACCTCACCTCGGAAGTGCAGCGTCTGCACATCATCGATGCATGCCAGTTGCTCAACAAAGCCCGAACGTTTAAACATTCCGGGGCTTCTTTGGCTGCTTTGTTGGCGGTCATCGAGCGCACCACCAACAAAATCGACACCCGCATTCGCCTTTTTCGCTGGCTGGTATTTAATATTCTGGTGGCCAATGACGATTGCCATCTGAAGAACCTGTCGTTTTACATCTCGCATGATGGCGTGGCCTTGGCGCCGCACTACGACTTGTTGGCTACGGGTGCCTATTACACCCGTGCCTTCGCCGATGAGAAAGCGACCTGGGGCAAGGTGCGCATGGCGTTCCCGCTTCCGGGTGCGCACTACTTTGAGGATGTCACGCTGGGTAGCGTTCTGGAGGCCGCCGCCGCGCTGGGCTTGCCTGAGCGGGTGGCACGGCGAATCGTGACCGAGGTGGTAACGCGCGTACCCAAGGCGGTGGCCGAGCTCGCAGCCGATCTGGCGCAGCAAAGCGCCTCAGTGCCAGCGCAGGCGAAGGCGGCTTTGGCCGCAGAGGCCCGGTTCCTGGCCGTGTTGGAGCACATCATCTTGCACGACATGTTGGGCCGTTTGCAGGATCCGAAACCCATAGCCGCACTGCGTTAACTGTCTGGATTCTCATGTCCACAATCTCGTTCAAAACCCTGTTCCGCATTCTGCTGGTGCTGGTGGTGCCGACGCTGCTGGCTTTGGGCGCGATTGACCTGCAACTGCGGGTGCCGGGCAACCTGCATGGCATTGTGTCGTTCGAGTTTTGTGGCTGGACGGGCAGTTGCGAAGCCACGCTGGCCGCTTGGGGTGAGCGGGGCCGCCAATGGGCCATGCTCAGCTTGGGGCTGGATTATTTGTTCATGCTCGAATACGCGGGCCTGGTCTGCCTGGGTTTGCTGATGGCTGAGAAGCGGCTGGTGCAAGGCGCCGCGCCTGGGCTAGCCCGCGTGGCGCGCGTATTGGCCATGGTTGCGCTGCTGGCGGGCGGTTTTGATGCGGCAGAAAACCTGTGCCTGATCGGCGTGGTGCACAGCGGCCAAGGTGCAGCTTTGGCCCATGGGGCCGCGCTGTTTGCCAGCATCAAATTTGTGATGATTGGGGCCGCCCTGATCGCCCTGGCTGCCGCCTGGTGGCGCATAAAAAATATCAAATAAAATCAATTTTGTTTGTAATACAATATATGTATATACTTTTTTACTAGTATTTTTATATCTTATTGTGCACATATTACGAGAAAAATATTGATTTATTGCTAACAATAAATCATAAATATAAATAATTAGCTCGTAAGCGCCTATGTTGGGGCCTCTGCATCCGCGACAACCCTGCGCATATCTCTCGATTAAGATGCGCCAATGCCCCAGACCCAAGCCACAAAACCCACTGCTTACGCTGCTCATCCCGTGCTGGATCTGCTCATCGTGGGGGCCGGTTTTGCCGGCCTGTACATGCTCTACAAAGCCCGCCAGCAAGGGCTGCGCGCCCAGGTGCTGGAGGCGGCCGACAGCGTGGGCGGCACCTGGTACCACAACCGCTACCCCGGGGCGCGGGTGGATATCCAGAGCATGGAGTATTCGTTCGGATTTGACGAGGCCCTGCAGCAAGAGTGGCACTGGAGCGAGCGGTATGCCCCAGCGGCGGAACTGCTGCGTTATGCCAACCATGTGGCAGACCGTTTTGGCCTGCGCGATGGCATTGCGCTCAACACCTGCGTGGGTGCGCTGGTGTGGGATGAGGCCAGCAGCAGCTGGCAGGTAACCAGCCAACGCGGTGGTCTTGAAGAACACTGGCAGGCGCGTTTTGTAGTGATGGCCAGCGGCCCGTTGTCCAGCCCCAATACGCCTGCGTTCAAAGGGCTTGATACCTTCAAAGGCCCGGTGTATCACACGGCCGCATGGCCCAAAACCCCGGTCGATTTCACCGGCCAGCGGGTGGCGGTTGTTGGTACGGGCTCTTCGGGCGTGCAGTCGATTCCCATCATCGCCGGGCAGGCGGCGCAGCTCACCGTGTTTCAGCGCACCGCTGCTTACGCTGTGCCAGGGCACAACGGTCCGCTCGACCCGGCATTTGAGGCGCACATCAAATCAGATTACCAAGGGTTTCGGCAGCGCAACTGGTTGATGAACGGCGGGTTTGGTTCCGAGTACCCGCCCAACATGGTGTCGGCCCACAAAGTAAGCGAGCAAGAGCGCCAGGCGCGGTTTGAAGAGCGCTGGCAAGTGGGTGGTTTTGCGCTCTTGGGTGCGTTCAGCGATTTGTTGCGCAGCCAAGAAGCCAACGCCCTGGCGGCTGAATTTGTGCGCAGCAAAATCCGCAGCATCGTGCAAAACCCGGCCACCGCCCGGCTTTTGTCGCCCAGCCACACCATCGGTTGCAAACGCTTGTGTGTCGACAACGGTTACTACGCCACCTTCAACCGGCCCAATGTACAGCTGGTCGACATCAGCCAGGCCCCGATTGACGAGATTACCCCCCAAGGCCTGCGCACCGGCGGGCAAGATTACACCTTTGACGCGCTGGTGCTGGCCACTGGTTTTGATGCCATCACCGGCAGTGTGATGCGGCTCGATTTGCGCGGCCGTAGCGGCCTGCGCATTCAAGACAAATGGAAGCCCGGCCCGCTCAACTACCTGGGTTTGATGACCCAGGGCTTTCCCAACATGTTTCACGTGGCCGGTGCCGGCAGCACCTCGGCCTTTACCAATGTGATGGTTTCCATCGAGCATCATGTCAATTGGATCGCCGATTGCCTGGCCTGGCTCAAGGCACAAGGCCGCACCACCATTGAAGCCACGCTGCAAGCCGAAACCGACTACGTTGCCCACGTCAACCAGGTGGCCGCCAGCACGGTGATGCTGACCTGCAACTCCTGGTACCTGGGCGCCAACATCCCCGGCAAACCGCGCATGTTCATGCCCTTGGTGGGTTTTCCGCCTTACGTACAAAAGTGCGCCGAGGTGGCCCGCAAGGGCTATGCCGGTTTTGATGTGGCTTGACCCACCGTTTTTTTCAAGGAAATACCCATGACTTCCCTGGCAACCCCCGTTGCACCCTCTTCACCAGCCTCGATCGGGACCCTGTACTGGGCGTCCAACTCCTGCGCCATCGCCACCCACATGGCGCTGGCTGTGGCGCAAGCCCGGTACGACACGGTACGCATCGACTTTGCCAGTGGCCAGCAGAAAACGCCTGACTTTTTGCGCATCAATCCCAAGGGGCGGGTGCCTGCCCTGGTGACCCCGCACGGCATCCTGACTGAAACACCGGCGCTGCTGCAGTATGTCGCCCAGTTTTACCCCCATGCCGCATTGGCGCCGCTTGACAATCCTTTTGAGCTGGCCCGCATGAACGCTTTCAACAGCTACCTGTGCTCAACCGTGCACGTGCACCACGCCCACCGGGTGCGGGGCGAACGCTGGAGCGATGACCCCCAGGTGGTGCAAGCGCTCAAGCTCAAAGTGGCCTACAACATGGGCGCCTGTTTTGACTATATTGAGCAGACCTATTTTGACGGCCCCTGGGTGCTGGGCCAGCAGTTCAGCGCCAGTGATCTGTATGTGTTCACGGTAGCCCGCTGGCTGGAAGGGGACGGGGTGGACGTCAGCCGCTTGCCCAAAGTGGCCGACCAGATGCGCCGCGTGGCCCAGATGCCGGCCGTGCAAAGCGTGATGGCTTTGCACGCGAGCCCGGTTTAGCAGCCGGTGGGGTGCTTCGGTCGGGGCGTTGATTTCACCGGTCACTGCCCGGCAGGTGCCGCGATACCCCAATCTGCTCGCCCAAAATGCCCCGCGGACGCAGCACCAGCATGAGGGCGATCAACACACCGATCAACACCACTTGCAGCGCCGCCGCTTTGGCCTGTTCGGCCTGCGGCACCAGGCCGCGCAGCAAGTTGCCTGATATCGCCCAACAGCCCCACACCAAGTAAGCGCCCAGCAAAGCCCCGCGGTTGTTGCCAGAGCCGCCCACGATGAGCATGGCCCAGAGTTGGAACGTCAATATCGGCAAAAAATCCTCGGGTGCGATGTAGCCGACGAAGTGGGCGTACACCGCGCCGCCCAAACCCATCAACATGCTGCCCATGACAAAGGATTGCAGGCGGAACTTGAAGGCGTTTTTGCCCAGGGAGGCAGCGGCTTCTTCGTCTTCGCGGATGGCGCGCAGCACCCGCCCCCAGGGGCTTCGCACCAGGCGCTCCAGCGCCACATACACCCCAGCCAACAAGACTAGCACCAGAGCAAGATAGGCCAGATTCCACACCAGGCCGGTGCTCAGCCAGCCTTGCATCGGGCGCGGGATGAACTGAACGCCAAAAGGCCCGCCCGTGAGCCACTGCGCGTTCAGCGCCACGAGCTGCACGGTAACGGCAATGCCAAACGTGGTGATGGCCAAATAATCGTGGCGCAAACGCAGTGCCGCAGCGCCCACCAGCAGGCCGGCCAGGCCCGAAGTCAACATCGCAGCCGCCCACCCCAGCGCCACCGGCAGGCCAAAGCCCCCCACGCGGCCCGCCACCAGGGGCGTGGTGAGCAACGCCGAGGTGTAG
>JANOVW010000141.1:0-2013 GCA_031417575.1 Rhodoferax sp.
TGCCCGGCAATGATGAGCACCATGCCGCCCAATAAGAAGACCCAAAACACGATTCCCAGAACTTTCATACGGTACCTTCAGGCATGAGGATTAAAGCGCAAGGCTGAGGCACCAGATGCCGGGCCCACGCCAGCGCGATTATCGCGCCAGTCAATCCGACCCACAGCACCCGTGCAACCGCCGCTTGCCCCGCCCGCTCAATGCCTGCTCAATGCCTGCTTTATTTGAAGCCGACACGGTCCAGCATTTGCTGCACCTTCACCTGGTTTTTGCCAACCACGCTGATGGGCAGGGTTTCGCTCTTGAAGCCATCGCCAGCCATGGCCGTCAGGGCGGCATTGTTGACCACGACGCCTTTGGCGGCCGGCCATTCGTTGTTGCCATCAGCAAAGTAGTTTTGCGCTGTGGGGCTGGCCAGGTATTCCAGAAACTTGACCGCATTGCCCTGGTTTTTGGCGTATTTGGCCACGGCGCCCCCGGCGATGTTGATGTGTGTGCCCCAGCTGGATTGGTTGGGAAACATCACGCCGACTTTGCTGGCGATGGCCTGGTCGGCCGGGTCTTTGGAGCGCAGGATACGCGCCATGTAATAGGTGTTGGTTACCGCGACGGCACATTCGCCCGAAGCCACGCCTTTGATCTGGTCGGTGTCGCCGCCCTTGGGGTCGCGCGCGAAGTTGTTCACCATGCCTTTGAGCCAGTCTTGCGCGTTGGCATCGCCCAAGTGTTCGGCCACCGCGCCAAACAGGCTCAGGTTGTAGGGGTGCGAGCCCGAACGGATGCACAAGCGGCCTTTGTTGATCGGGTCTGCCAGCTTTTCGTAACTGTCAACATCGGTTTTTTTGACCTTCAATTTGTCGTACACGATGACGCGGGCGCGGGTAGACAGGCCAAACCACGGTATGCCGCCATCCGGAGCCGGTGCGGCACGCAAAACAACCGGAATGGCGTCTTCCAGCACTTTGGATTTGATCGGCTGAAACAGGCCCTCGACCTCGCCCTTGTAAAGCCGGGCTGCGTCGACCAGCAAGATCACGTCGGCAGGTGAGGCGGTGCCCTCGGCCTTCAGGCGCGCGACAATGCCCGCATCGTCTGCATCGACCCGGTTGATCTTGATGCCGGTTTGCTGCGTGAAATTGCGGTAAAGCGCTTCATCGGTCGAATAATGGCGCGCCGAATACAGGTTCACCACTTGCTCCTGGGCTTGGGCGCCCGCCAGCAAACCCGCCAGCAGCAATGCGCCCGCGAGCGGTTGGGCCAGCCCGATAACGGCGCGTTTGCCAGGCAGCAGGCTGGGTGCTTTGAAGACTTGTTTGGATGTGGAAATCATGGCAATGCGGCTTTCTGGTTGGGGGCGAAATGGAGAAATAGCTGGGGAATGGAGCAAAAAAATGCAAGTAGCAAACACTGGACATCAATGAAACAATGGCTTGATCATAACTCAAACGCGAATCATTCTCAATACGATTTTAAATCCTGGTCCATTGGAAGGGTTTCTCCGCGTGCTGTTGAGGCGTTGCGCGGCTGGTTGCCCAGGTTGGGGCTGGTACTGGCATCGGCTGCTTTTTTGGCCGGGTGCGCGCCATTGTCTGGCCCGCCCATAGCCGGGCCAGTCATAGTCCAGCCACCGCCCGTGCCGGTTGTCAAACGCCCGCCCAAAATCGGCCTGGCCTTGGGTGGCGGCGCTGCGCGGGGGTTTGCCCATGTGGGCGTGATTCAGGTCCTTGAAGAGGCGGGTTTGCGGCCGCAGTTCATCACCGGCACCTCGGCCGGCAGTTTGGTGGCGGCGATCTATGCGAGTGGCAAAACCCCCGCGCAGTTGCAGCAAGTGGCAGAAACCATGGAAGAGGCCGCCATTGCCGACTGGATCTTGCCGCTGTTCAACCGGGGCATGCTGCGCGGCGAAGCCCTTTCGCGCTACGTGAACGCCCAGGTTGGCGGGGCGTTGATTGAAACCTTTCCCATACCGCTGGGCATCGTCGCGACCGACCTGCACAGCTGTCAGGCGATCTT
>JANOVW010000142.1:0-3385 GCA_031417575.1 Rhodoferax sp.
GCGGTTCGGCGCGCAGGTGATGCATTTGGCCGAGTTGCCCGAGCGCCTGCATGAGTTTGACGCGGTGGTGAGCTGCACCGCCAGCACGCTGCCCATCATCGGTCTGGGTGCCGTGCAGCAGGCCATCAAGCGGCGCAAACGGCGGCCGATTTTTATGGTCGATTTGGCGGTGCCGCGCGACATTGAGCCCGAGATCAAAGCGCTGGAAGACGTTTACCTCTACACCATTGACGACCTGGCCCGCGTGGTGCAAACCGGGCAGGCGAACCGCCAGGCGGCAGTGGCGCAGGCCGAGGTCATCATCGACGCGGGCGTGCAGAGTTTTATGCATTGGCTGGGCCAGCGGCATCCGCAAAGTGGTGTGGTGCCGCTGATCCAGCAGCTCAACGCGCAGGCCGACGAATGGCGGGCCGTTGAAATGGACCGTGCGCGCAAGTTGTTGGCCAAAGGCGAAAGCATTGAGACGGTGCTGGAGGCGCTCTCCAAAGGCATCACACAAAAAATGCTGCACGGCACCTTCACCGGCCTGCGTACCGGCGATGCAGAAGCGCGCGAGCGGGCCAGCCGGGCGGCGGCACAGTTCTTTTTACAAAAAGAGCGGTAGCTGGGTTTTTACATTCGGCGCTGTCGGCCTCTGCATTCTGGGTTTTGCCACCCCCGCTGGCCAGACAGGCCCCAGGTCGCTGGGCCTTATGGTGCGGATTCGCGCCACCTGACGGTGACACTCCCGCACAAATCGGCCCATCGCCCTGGGGTCTGTCTGGCTTGAAGAAATTTTTCAGGAGGCTGCAGAGTTTGAACGAACAGATCCCCTCTTTGCAACCCTGCCGCATCAGTCTGCAAGCACGGGCACTCCTAGAAATTCAAATCTGGGGATGCAGTGCTAGGCGCAAACCGCAGACATACTTCAGTATGGCGAGGATTTGCAACAACGCAATGCGCCCCAAATTTGGATTTATAGAAGTGCCCGCATGAAGACTTTTCTCCGAAACCGCCTGGCCCGTTACAAAGACCGACAGGGTGAGCTTGAATTTTTGCTCAGCCGCGAAGACATCATGCGCGACATGAAGCAGTTTTTGCTGCTTTCGCGTGAACACACCGAGGTCACCGCTGTGGCCAGCCGCTGGGTGCGTTACCAGCAGTGCGAGGCCGACCTGGCCGCCGCCCGGGAGATGCTGGCCACCACCGCCGACGACCCCGACATGAACGAAATGGCGCAGGATGAAATCAGCAGCGCCACCGCCGAAACCGCGCAGCTGGAGGCCGAGTTGCAGCGCATGCTGCTGCCCAAAGACCCGGACGATGTGCGCCCGGCGTTTGTGGAGATCCGCGCGGGCACGGGCGGCGATGAGTCGGCCTTGTTCGCCGCCGACCTCACCCGCATGTACACGCGCTTTTGCGAACGCGCGGGCTTGCGGGTGGAAGTGATGAGTGAATCGGCCAGCGAACTGGGTGGCTACAAAGAGATTGTGCTGAAGATATCCGGGGATACGGCGGTGGGCAGCGCGGCGGGCACCACCACGGGCGCTTATGGCACGCTGAAATTTGAATCCGGCGGCCATCGGGTGCAGCGTGTGCCGGTGACCGAGACACAGGGCCGCATTCACACCAGCGCCTGCACCGTGGCGGTGATGGCCGAGCCCGACGAAGCAGTGGCCATCGCCATCAACCCCTCGGATTTGCGGATTGACACCTACCGGGCCAGCGGCGCGGGGGGGCAACACATCAACAAAACCGATTCTGCCGTGCGCATCACCCACTTGCCCACCGGCATCGTGGCCGAATGCCAGGACGGGCGCAGCCAGCACAGCAACAAGGCGCAGGCGCTTAAGGTGCTGACGGCACGCATCCATGAAAAAGACCGCTCGGAACGCGCCGCCAAAAACGCCGCCGAGCGCAAGAGCCTGGTCGGCAGCGGCGACCGCAGCGACCGCATCCGCACCTACAACTTCCCGCAGGGGCGGCTCACCGATCACCGCATCAACCTCACGCTGTACAAGCTGCTGATGGTGATGGAAGGCGAACTCGACGACGTGGTGAGCGCCTTGCAGGCGTATGAAGCAGCGGAGCAATTGGCGGCGCTGGAAGTGGCGACCTGAATCGCCTAATACTTAAAAAATTGTGATTTTAAATAATTAATTATATTATTTAAAGTCATTTTTACTATTAAATATATATCTAGTTGTGCAATTAATACTTGAAAAATATGCACGATTAGTAAAAGTATATTTATCAGAATAAATATATAATCATTTTGACACTCCGAGACGCCCTTGTAACCGCCCAAGCCTTGCCGCTGGATCGCCTGGATGCGCAGCTTTTGCTGCTGCACGTGTTGGCCCGCAGCGTACAGCGTGCCACACCCGGCGAAGCGCAGGGCCGCGCCTGGTTGCTGGCGCATGACGACGAGGCGTTGCCGCCAGAGGCGCAACAACAATTTGAAGCACTCACCGCCCGCCGCGCTGCGGGTGAGCCGCTGGCCTACCTCACTGGTTTCAAATCGTTTTACGGTTTGGATGTCGCCGTTACCCCCGCCGTGCTCATCCCGCGCCCGGATACCGAAACCTTGGTCGATTGGGCGTTGGCCGTGCTGCCGCCAGACCAGGCCGCGCCGCGCGTGCTGGACCTGGGCACAGGCTCGGGCGCCATCGCCTTGGCGCTCAAACAGGCGCTGCGGCACAGCCACCCGCAGGCGGTTGTCTGGGCTACTGATTACAGCCAGGCCGCGCTGCAAATCGCCACCGCCAACGCGCTGCGCCTGGGGCTGGACATCACCTTCAGGCACAGCAACTGGCTGCGCGACTTACCCAAAATGCGTGACGTGCGCGACGAGCGCGAATTGAGCCACGTGAGCAACCCAGGCGGCCAGCCCCCTGGCTTTGACTTGATCGTCAGCAACCCGCCGTACATCACCGAAGGCGATGCGCATTTGCCCACCCTGCGCCACGAACCCATCAGCGCCCTGACAGCGGGTGCCGACGGCTTGGCAGACCTTCGCCAGATCATTGCCCAAGCGCCCGCACACCTGTACGCAGGCGGCTGGCTGCTGCTGGAGCACGGGTTCGAGCAAGCCAGCGCCGTGCGTGAACTGCTCACCCTGGGGGGTTTTGCCAGCGTGCAATCAAAGCGCGACCTGAATGGCATTGAGCGTTGCAGCGGTGGCCGGTTTTTGGGGTAATCTGGCCAACAACTTACCCACCCTTTTCGTTCAACCCATCACCTTCCATGACCCCACAGAAGCCCCCCAAACCCCTGGACGGCATCACCGTCGTTGCGCTGGAACAAGCCGTAGCCGCGCCGTTTTGCTCTATCCGCCTGGCCCATGCCGGTGCACGCGTGATCAAACTCGAGCGCCCCGAAGGCGACTTTGAGCGGGGTTAAGACC
>JANOVW010000143.1:0-13346 GCA_031417575.1 Rhodoferax sp.
CCATCATGCACACCGAGTTGGTGGAACAAAAACGCTGGATCAGCGAAAAGCGCTTTTTGCACGCGCTGAACTACTGCATGCTGCTGCCTGGCCCCGAAGCACAGCAACTGGCCATTTACATTGGATGGCTGATGCACCGCACCTGGGGCGGCATTGTTGCAGGCACCTTGTTTGTATTGCCCTCGCTGTTCATCCTGATTGCGCTGTCGTGGATTTATCTGGCGTTTGGCAGCTTGCCCGTAGTGGCCGGTTTGTTTTACGGCATCAAGCCCGCCGTCACAGCCCTGGTGTTGCATGCCGCCCACCGCATTGGCAGCCGCGCTTTGAAGAACCCCTGGATGTGGGCCATTGCGGTCGCTTCGTTTGTGGCGATTTTTGCGCTCAACCTGCCCTTCCCCTTGATCGTTTTGAGTGCCGGGTTGATCGGACTTTTTGGCAGCAAATACCGCCCCGGATTGTTCGCCTTGGGTGGCGGCCATGGTGCGGCCAAAACCGGCTTCGGCCCGGCCTTGATTGACGACGAAACCCCCACGCCAGCGCACGCCCTGTTCAGCAAAGCCAAGCTGTTACGCGTGGTGTTGGCAGGTCTTTTATTGTGGGGCACTGCCTTTGCCCTGTTGTTGTGGGCGGTCGGTACACAGGGTGTGTTGACCCAAATGGCTTGGTTTTTCACCAAAGCTGCCTTGCTGACATTTGGCGGAGCCTATGCCGTATTGCCCTACGTATACCAGGGCGCAGTGGATCAGTTTCAGTGGGTCACCGGTACCCAAATGATCGACGGTTTGGCGTTGGGCGAAACCACGCCTGGCCCGCTGATCATGGTGGTCGCGTTTGTGGGGTTTGTTGGCGGCTGGGCCAAACAAATCCTCGGGCCCGATTCGCTGTTTTTGGCCGGTGCGGCAGCCGCGACGGTGGTGACGTATTTCACCTTCCTGCCCTCTTTCATCTTTATTCTGGCCGGTGGCCCGTTCATCGAAACCACCCACGGCAATTTGAAGTTCACCGCGCCGCTCACGGCCATCACCGCTGCGGTGGTGGGCGTCATCGTCAACCTCACCTTGTTTTTCGCTTACCACGTGTGGTGGCCACAAGGTTTCGCCGGGCGATTTGATGCCCTCTCCGCTGTCATCACCGTTGCCGCTGCGGTAGCGTTGTTCCGCTTCAAGGTCGGCGTGATCAAGCTGATTGCCGCCTGCGCCTTGATGGGTTTGGCCCTGAAATGGCTGTTTTGACCCAGGACATGCCATGCCCCTGTTCTTTTTAATGTTGGTGATTTGGCGGAGTTTGGCCCGCCCTATCACACAGGCCTGTGAGCACCGTGCCCACCAATATCCACTGCGTCTGCCGGGCCGGCTCAGTGCCACCGAGCGGCAGGTTATTGTGCAGGCGAAAGCACACCTGCACAGCGTTTCTGATCCCCCCGCTGCCTCCACCCTCACCACGACCCTCAACCACCAACCCCAGGAGAACGACATGAGTGACATTCAAATCAAAGAACTCGCGCTGTGGCGCAAAGCAGGATTTGAACACCTGCTGATCGACGTGCGCCGAGACATCAAGCGCGCCGCAGAGGCCGATGAGATCAGCGGCGGCCAATGGCACAACCCGGCGCTGTGGATGGACTGGAAAGACCAGGTCGCCGCCACCGCACCCGGCCAGCCCATCGTGGTGTACTGCGCTTACGGCCATGAACTCAGCCAGGCGTTGGCGGTGTGCCTGCGCGCGCTGGGGCGCGACGCACGGCATTTGACGGGCGGCATTGAAGAATGGCGCAAGGCAGGATTGCCGGTTGCAACGTTGACCCAGGCCGCAGGCTTATCATGAAATGGATCACCCGCGAACGCCCCAAGATCGACCGCATCGCCTGCCCTTGGCTGATTGCCCGCTTCATCGATCCCGCGCCCGAGTTCCTTTATGTGCCCGCTGCTGATGTGATGCGGGTGGCAAACGAGACCGGCGCCACGGCCTATGACGTACCGGGCGTGGAATACACCCATGTGGCCGACGATTGCAGTTTCGACACCTTCATCAAAAAGCACCAGCTATTGGCTCAACCCGGCGTAGCGGCCAAGGGTTTGCAAGATCTCGCCGTGATTGTGCGGGCGGCTGACACCGATCGCCTGGAACTGGCCCCACAAGCGGCCGGGTTGCTGGCGATTTCATTGGGCCTTTCGCGCAATTTCAGCGACGACCACGCCATGCTGCGCCACGGCATGGTGATCTACGACGCGCTTTTTGCGTGGTGTTGCCATGCGCAAGGGGAACGGCACAATTGGGCCTACCCACCCACCACCTGAAACCCATCAAATGAACCCGTTTGCCTGCCTTTGGATCACCTGGCAGGCCCGCCAGCGCCAAGCGCTGTGCTTTGCAGCGCTGGCTTTTTGCACGGCTGTCGTTTCGCCGCAGCCCAGTGCCCATCGGCCTGCTGGCGATGCCCCGCAGGCCCGGCCCGGTGGCGACACCACCGTTGCCACCCAAGGCCGGCAAGCCTTCTCGTTCCCGGCGGCTAATCTGGATGCTGAATCGCAGGCTATTTTTGACAGCGGCAGTTTGATTTTCAGGCGCGACTGGGTTGCCACGCCGCGATCCACCGCAGTGGGCAACACGGCTGTTGGATTGGGCCTGGGGCCACATTTCAATGAACGCTCTTGCAGCGGCTGCCACAGCCTGGATGGCCGGGGTGCACCCCACGCGGCGGGTGATTTGTATCGCCGCTTTATCCCCGCGCAGCCCTTTGCTCTGATTCTCCGGCTGACCGTGCCGGGTGCGGACGGCAAACCCGGGCCGGAACCGCGTTATGGCCAGCAATTCTCAAACGCGGCCGTGGCGGGTGTGCGGCCGGAAGGCGCGGTCCATATAAGGTATGCCGAAAAGCCGGGGCGCTTTGACGACGGCGGCGCCTACAGCCTGCGGCAGCCGCACTATCGATTCTCGCAACTTGCCCACGGCCCCTTGAATGCGCAAACCACGGTCAGCCCACGCGTTGCGCCCCACTTGCCCGGCGTGGGTTTGCTGGACGCCATCTCTGAGGGCGACATTGAACAAAACGCACGTGACCAAGCCCGCCGCCCGGATGCCATCAAGGGCATCGTCAGCCGCGTATTTGACCCCTATGGTGGCGAGGTGGTCGGCCGGTTTGGCTGGAAAGCCAGCAACGGTTCGCTGCAGCATCAAACGGCCACGGCGTTCCAGGCCGATATGGGCATCACGTCCGAACACTTTGCGCGAGAGGACTGTGCACCTGCGCTGGCAGACTGCCTGCGGGCACAACGCGTTACAAGCAAAACGGGCGGAAAAAACGGCAAGCGCGACGCGTCGGCACCAGTTTCCCCCGTTGAAATCGACAACGACACGTTTGGCAAAGTTGTTGCCTACCAGGCCACCTTGGCCGTGCCGGCGCGCCGGGACATGGACAACCTTGACGTGCGCCGGGGCCAGGCGTTGTTTACCCAAGCCCAGTGCAGCGCCTGCCACCGGGCCGCTTACACCACAGCAAAGGGTTATGGCCCGGCGTTGAGCCGCCAGCGCATCTACCCCTACACCGATTTACTGCTGCACGACATGGGCCCAGACCTGGCGGACCGGCGCGAAAACGGCTACCAGAGCACGGGTGCCGCTGGCGGGTTGGCCCGCCAATGGCGCACCCCGCCGCTGTGGGGCATTGGCCTGATTCCCGAGGTGAATGGCCACTCTTTTTTGCTGCACGATGGCCGGGCGCGTGGCGTGTTGGAAGCCATTTTGTGGCACGGCGGTGAAGCGAAGGGATCACGCCAGAAAGTGTTGGCCATGACCGCCAGCGAACGCGAGGCGCTGGTCAAGTTTGTCAACTCGCTCTGAGAGGGCTTGGGGGTTGCGCGCCGCAGCGGGTCAATACGCTGTGTCCACCCCGTTCGGCACGTTCAACCCAGTTAACTGCTATTTTTAAATTATTATTACTGAAAATATTTTTTAATACTTATGAGATATTTTCAAAACCATAATTGCACAATAAGCTACTTATATTATAGTAAATATGAACTGTATTAATAAATAAATTGCATAAAAATCATAATATTTGGTCTATTTTTAAACACTCTTCAATGCAGCAATAATTACCGCCCAATGCGCCGGTTCCACTGGCATTACCGACAGGCGGTTGCCACGTTGCAGCAACCGCATATCGGTCAACGCTTCCATGCTACGCAGTTCGGGCAGGCTCATCAACCGGGTTTTGCGCAGCGCCTTCACGTCCAGCAACAGCCAGCGCGGCGCATCTGGTTTGGATTTCGCGTCGAAATACGGCGAGGCGGCATCAAACTGGGTGGGGTCAGGCCGCGTGCCGGAAGCCACCTGGGCGATGCCCGCAATGCCCGGTTCGGCACAGCTTGAATGGTAAAAAAGAACCCCGTCGCCCACCCGCATGCCATCGCGCATGAAGTTGCGCGCCTGGTAATTGCGCACACCAAACCAGGGCACGGTTTGCCCAGGCGCTGCCAGCGCGTCGTCAATCGACACTTCGTCGGGCTCGGACTTCATCAGCCAATAGCCAGCCGGGGCGTGGGGCATGGTAGGTCTCCAGTTGGGCCGTTGACCAATGGCAACGTCAAATCGAGTATGCCACCGCTCACCCGTTGCAAGTCCGACGGTTGAATCGACCAACAGCACTTGCCTCAACAGCCGATCGGGAGACGTGTTGGAGGGGTGATGGGTGGTTCTGGCACAAAATCCAGCCATGAACCACGCCGCACCATTTGGCGACCATCTGCCCCTCACAGAACCTGCCTGCCAACCCGCTCACCATGGCTGAACCCCTGAAAAACCACTTTGGCGCCGATGTACCAGCGCTGCTGGCAGCCAGCATTTGTGCCGTGCATCCCCCATTCCGCGCCAAGGCATTTGTGAAAGACGCGCTGGTGGGGTATGACGCGCTGGAACTCACCGGACGGGGCCGCCACCTGGCTGCCGTATTGCACCGGCACCTTCCTGCCCACTACCCCGAAGCCGTGGACATCCTGGTGCGCGCCAGCGCCTTGCCCCTCAAGCGCGACGTCGCCTCTGGCATGACGGGCTTTTTCTTCATGCCGCACTGCTTTTTTGTAGCCGAACACGGCTTGGGCCATTTGGCCGAATCGTTCGCCGCGCAACATGCCCTGACACAAAAGTTCACCTGTGAATTCTCCATTCGGCCATTTTTAATCCATCACCCCAAGGCCACGCTGGCGCAGTTGCACAAATGGGCCCATGACCCCAGCGACCACGTGCGCCGCCTGGTGTCTGAAGGCACGCGCCCGCGTCTGCCCTGGGCGATGCGCCTGCCCGCGTTTCAGGCTGATCCACGACCGGTACTTGAACTGCTCGAACTGCTGAAGGACGATGCAGCGCTGTATGTGCGCCGCTCGGTCGCCAACAACCTGAACGACATTGGCAAAGACAACCCCGGCGCGCTGGTTGAGGTTGCGAAACGCTGGCGTGTGAACGCCAGCCCTGAACGCGAATGGGTCGTGCGTCATGCCCTGCGCTGGGCCGTCAAACAAGGCGATGTCAGCGCGCTCAAGGCGCTCGGGTTTGGCAAAATGGCTGCAGTCGAGCTGCTCAAACCCGTCATCACACCGCAAAAGGCCGTGATCGGTGGCACCCTGAATATCGCCTTTGCCTTGCACAACCCCACGGCAAAACCCCAAAACTGGATGGTGGATTTGGCCGTGCACTACGTCAAGGCCAATGGCAGCACCCGCGCCAAGGTGTTCAAGCTCAAGGCTGTAACGCTTGTGCCAGGTGCGACGGTTGATTTGCGCAAAACCTTGTCGCTGAAGGAGATGACGACCCGCAAACACTTCGCCGGTTCGCACCGGGTAGAGGCCTTGGTAAACGGGCAGCCTATCGCGGTCGGCGACTTTCAGTTGGACCGCTAAGCACCGTCATTCAGCCGGTCTGCGCCAAAGCGCAAAGACTTTCAACGAAAGCAGCGGAACCCGCTCTATTTAAAAATCAAGGCCACCGCCACCAACGCCAAAAACACCAACAAGATCCGTCGAAACCAGACTTCACTGAGCCGGTGCCGCAGGCGTTTGCCCACCGCCATGCCCATGAAAACCGGAACCATGGCACACACTGAAAGAATGACTTCAGCCCAACCAAAGCGGCCCACCCACGCCATTGCCGTATACAAGGGGATGGAAGAGGCCAGATAGATCACGCTCATGGTGCCCACAAAACTCTCGCGCGACAGGCGCAGCGCCATCTAGTAGGTGATGATGATGGGGCCCATCAGGGATGAGATTCCGCCCATGATGCCGGACAGGCCGCCAACCACCCAACTGGCCCATTTTTCCTGGGCCGGTGAAATGTTCAGCTCGGGCGTGAAAGCCATCAACAACACCGCCGTGAATACTGCGATAGCCAGCATGATGTTGAGCCCCTGGGTCGACAAAGCCAGCGTCAGCGGCACTGTGACAACGGTGGTTGCGACCAGCGCTAGAATAAGCGGCGAAAACCGCCGCACATGCTGCAGGGGCGCGTCACTGTCGATTAACTGCCAAACGTTTGAACTCAACACAGGGATGGCCATGAGCGCAATGGCGAAGTGCGTGGGCAACACCAGCGAGAGCAGCGGCACCACCACCAAGGGCAGCCCAACGCCCAACGTACCTTTCACCACACCCCCCAATACAAAGGCCAGCAGGCCCAGGCCGAGTGTGAGAGGCGTCCATTCAGGCAGCACCAGCGTTTGCAACCAGCTCATGGCATTTCGCAGCAAAAAAGGCCCATCAAGCCAGCTTCAGATAACAAAGGACTCCAGCGATTCGGGCGCGAACAATTCGTGCGGTGCCAGCAGCCGCTTGGACAAACCCTGTTCGTGGTGGTAGCGCAAAAAGGTGTCCAGCGTGGCCTGGTTTTTCGCCAACCCATAGGGCCAAAAATCGTCGCCCATATCGCGTTTGACCTGCTCCACATGCGCCGTCAGCCACGGCAGCATGGTTTTAAGCGCCGCCGTTTCGGCCAGGTCGTCGTAGCTGCGGCGTTGGGCTTCTTTGAACGCCTTCATCAGTGATTGCGCCACCCACCGGTTGGCCTCGTACACCTCGCGCCGGATGGCGATGGTGTGCATGATCGGAAAAATGCCGGTCTCTTTGAAGTAATTGCGCTCAACCGGTTCGAAATCTTCAAACAAGCGTTTGACGCGGTCGGGTCGCGTGCGAAAAGTAGACGGCATGCGCGCTGTGTACAAGGCATCTATCTCGCCGTCTGCCAGCATTTGCGCCAAGGTCTGGGTCGGGCCAATCGGCTGAAGTTTGATGTTGGGCGGCAAATCAAGCTTGAGTTTTTCAGAACGCCCCGGTGTTTCTTCACCGCCTGTCAAGTAAGTGACGCTGTCAACTGGCACGCCATAGTGGTCTTGCAAAATGCCGCGAATCCATACCGGCGCAGTCATCTGGTATTCGGGTGTACCCACGCGTTTGCCAATCAGGTCTTTGGCGGTCTTGATGCCTGAATGGGCATTCACGTAAATACACGAGTGGCGAAAAAACCGGGAGGGGAAAACCGGTATGGCAACAAACGGTTGCGGTTGGCGCGACAGCGAAACCGAATACGACGACAACGACATCTCGGCCACGTCAAATTCCTGTTGGCGCAGCATGCGAAAGAAGGTTTCTTCCACCGGCATGTTCAGGTAGTTGAGATCGATTCCATCGGGCTGGACCCGACCATCCATCAAGGCGCGGGTGCGGTCGTAGTCCCAGCAACCGAAGCTCAGTTTGAGTTTTGTCATTATTCGGGCTTGATGCCGGATGCAACAATGGCTTTGGCCAAACGCTCGTTTTCAGCCAGGATGGCCTTGTCATACTCTGCCGGGCTGCTGCCAATCGGGTCAATGCCGGCGTTGGTCAAGGTCTGGATGACTTCAGGCATTTTGGCGATCAATGCCATTTCGGCCGCGATGCGCTCAATCACTGCAGGCGGAGTTCCGGCACCCGCCAGCACACCCACAATGGGGGCGAAGTCAAAACCCGGAATCAGCTGTTCGGCCAAGGTGGGGATATGGGGCATCTGGCTGGAGCGCTGCGCCGCGTTGGAGATCAGCAACTTGAGCTGACCCGACTTCACAAAACCGCCGATCGACGGCAGCGCAGAAAACAACACGTCTACCTGCCCGCCCACCAGCGCGGGCACCGATTGCCCGGTGCCTTTGAAGGGCACATGGGTCATCTCCAGCCCCAGCGCCACCTTCATCGCTTCAGTGGTCAGGTGATGGGTGCTGCCCACGCCGGAGGATCCGTAGTTGATGGTGCCTGGCTTGGCTTTGACCAGCGCCATGAACTCGGCAAAGTTGTTGACCGGCACCTTCGGATTGACGGCCAGGTACAAAGCGGCGCGGCCTGCCAAGGACACCGGCAGAAAATCTTTTTTGTAGTCGTAGGCCAGGTTTTTGTAGATGGCCGGGTTCACGGAGAACATCGAACCGTCGGTTACCAAAAACGTGTAGCCGTCTTTGGGCGACGATTGAATGACCTGCGCCGCCACCACACCATTCGCACCAGGCTTGTTGTCAATCACCACCGATTGACCGAGGCGCTCGCTCAGGCGTTGGGCGTAAACCCGCGCGACGGTGTCAGGGAAACCGCCAGCCGGGTAAGGCACCACCAATTTGATGGGTTTGTTCGGATAGGCACCCTGGGCTAGTGCCGCCAGCGGCATCAGACCCACAAGTGCTGACACAACAAGGCCCGACAGCAGGGTCGCTTGCAAAAAAGGGCGGCGGTTCATGGTGATTCTCCTGGACTGGACAACTGCAGGGCGGGGGGTATGGAATAGGAAGGTTCCAGCTCGGGCTGGCTGGCATCCCACACGACACGCGCAGCATACTCCCGCCAATCGGTGGTTTTGGGGATGATGGCCTGAAAAGCACACACCGAAGCAGGGATTGCATCAACACCCGTGCCAATGGCTGGCGAACCGGCCTGAAACGCCCTGACGGCTTCCAGCATTTGTTTGCGGAACTCGACGATGGCCAGATCACTCGCGCCCAAGCGGTCGTGGCTGCGGTCGGCAATCGGGCCCATCGTGACCCACATGGCGATGTCCTGGTTCGGGAACCCGGTGATACCGGTGAAATTACCGGCTTTCATGGCGGCGCGGTCTTGCCAGAAATGGTTCTCACGGTTGCGCAACGGGCGATACGTGGCATCGAGGTCAACGCCCACTTCCTGCCGCAGAAACCTGCGCCAGGAGGCAGTGTCTGGCGTTTGCTCGGGGTGACCCCAGGCAATGAAGTAAAAGGCGGTGTGGGTGTCGTCCAGCGGCACATTGATGTTGGCCACGTTGTATAAATTGTTGGGGGGTATCAGCGCTGTGGCGGGTGCCACAAAAACCGTGGTGCGCACGTAGTCGTTCGCAGCCGCGTTTTGCAGCGGCCGGCGGATCGCCGCATAACGAAAGCCGTAACGGCCACGCTGGACTTGCATGCGGGGCGCTTTGTCTGTAGAGGGGCGCAGCCAGGTCTTTTCGGTGGCTTGCGCCCCATCGACCCGTGCGGGAACCATGTCGGATGAATGCAGGCTGGAACTGTGCGCCGAATCAATGGCGCCTTCCAGAATTTGCGCCCAATTGCAGGGGATGATGGCTTTGGCAATGGTTACCCTGGCGTCGTAGGTGGGAGCCCAGGCGGGCGGCACGAACGGGGGCTGTGTCTCTGGCGGGCCCATGTAGGCCCAGACCAATCCGCCCCACTCCTGGGTCGGGTAGGCCCGATGCTTGACCTTTTGAGCCATTCCGCTGGCGGCGGGTTCGGAGACCATCTCCAACACGTTGCCCTGCACGTCCATCTTCCAGCCGTGGTACAGGCAACGCAAACCACAGTTTTCATTGCGCCCAAACACCAGCGAAGCCCGGCGGTGTGGGCAATACTCGTCCATCACGCCAACCCGGCCCAAGGTATCGCGGAAAACCACCAGGTCTTCGCCCAGCACCTGGGCCTTGACGGGCGTCCCGTCGGGTTCACTCACCTCTTCGATCAGGCAAACCGGCGTCCAGTGTCTGCGCATGAGTTGGCCCATCGGGGCCTGGCCGCCCTGGTCGTCGAGCACGCGGCACAACAAACTGTTTTCTTCACGTGTCAGCATGCTTGCAAAACTTTAAAGGGAAGGCTATTCTTAGGAGACTAAGAGTTTAGCGGCATTCAAATTCATGTCAACCCAAGAACCACCCTTTCGGCAATTGCAGGTCACGCAGAGGCTGCAAGTCGCGCAGCAGGTCGTCTGGTTTGAGTTGCGCGGCGCGGCCCATCAGCCCCTCGCCCCCTTTGGCGCCGGGGCGCACATCACGGTGGTGACGCCCTCGGGGGTGCGGCGCAATTATTCCTTGTGTGGTGACCCGCATGACACTTTGGCTTATTACATCGCCGTCAAGCGTGACGCTCAGGGCCGGGGTGGCTCGTTGTCGATGGCCGACGAATTGCGCGTGGGCAGCCCCTTGTTCGCCAGCGAACCCCGCAATAACTTCGAATTGGACGGCGCAGCCCAACAATTTTTATTCATCGCAGGCGGTATCGGCATCACGCCGATTTTATCCATGATGCGGCAACTCAAGCACCGATCGGGCTGTACGTTCCGGCTGGTGTATTGCACCCGCAATGCGCAACAAACGCCCTTTTTGACTGAACTGGCCAGAGAGTTCCCGAATCAATGCATGGTTCATCACGACGAGGGCGATGCAGCGTTGGCCTACGACCTGTGGCCCGATCTGGAAACGCCTTCACAAACCCATGTTTACTGCTGTGGCCCCAAGGGCTTGATGGATTCCGTGGCCGACATGTCAGGGCACTGGCCATCACACCAGATTCACTTTGAGAGTTTTGGCATTGACGCGGCATCGGCGCCACCCAGCCAGGCATTCAACGTGCGGGTACAGGCCCATCCTGCAGGTGATGTGATCCGGGTGAGCGCCACAGAAACCCTGTTGCAAGCCCTGCGTCGCAGCGGCCACAACGTGCCCAGCTCGTGCGAAAGTGGCACCTGCGGCACCTGCCGCGTCAAAATTTTGCACGGCGAAGCGGACCACCGCGACATGGTTTTGATGGAAGATGAGCGGCAGACCTGCATCATGCCGTGTGTCTCCCGTGCCAAATCGGCCGAACTGGTGCTGGCGTTATGAAGCCTACGGTTGTTGGCCAAGACCCTGTAACGGGCGCGGCAGAACACCCCCTGCCCTTGGGTATCGGCGTTATCGGCCTGGGCCGTGCATTCACCCTGATGCTGCCCACTTTTTTGCTCGATAGCAGGGTCAAACTGGTGGCGGCCGCAGACCCGGCCGCTGCGGCGCGCCGACAGTTTGAATCCGACTTCAATGGTCCGACCTATGACGACGCGCGCGCGCTATGCGCCAACCCGCAAGTCGATGTGGTCTATATCGCGTCGCCTCACCAATTCCACGCGCAACACACGCAATGGGCAGCCGACCATGGCAAACACGTTCTGGTTGAAAAGCCCATGGCGCTAAGCTTGGACGAGTGCACGCAGATGGTGGATGCTGCAAAGCGCAAGGGTGTGCACTTGGTCGTCGGCCACAGCCACAGTTTTAACCGGCCGATTCTGCGCGCCAAACAAATCATTGACAGCGGCCTTTACGGCGCGGTGAAGATGATTGCCACCTTCAATTACACCGATTTCCTCTACCGGCCCCGCCGCCCCGAAGAACTGGACACCCGGGCAGGTGGCGGCGTGGTGCACAGCCAGGCCGCGCATCAGCTGGACCTGGTTCGCCTGCTGGGTGGGGGGCGCGTCACCAGCATCAGCGCACACACGGGCAAATGGGATGCCGCACGCCCCACCGAAGGCGCGTACAGCGCGTTATTGGGTTTCGAAAACGGCGCATTTGCCACGGCCACCTACAGCGGCTACGCGCATTTTGATTCTGATGAATGCATGGGCCGCATTGGCGAGATGGGCAACCCCAAGCACCCGACTGAATACGGCCAGGCACGTCGGCGTTTGTCGGGCGTTGCGTCGGCACAATTTGAGGCCGAACTGAAAGCCGCGCGCAATTACGGTGGCTCTGCCTACGCCGCCAAACCACCAGCGGCCATGAAAACAACAACGGGTGGCCCTGCAGCACTGGCCCACCAACACTTTGGGCCTGTGGTGATCAGTTGCGAACGGGCAGACCTCAAACCCGATGCCCACGGCGTATCGATTTATGCAGACGACCAGGTGAGTTTTGAACCCCTGCCGCCCCCCGCCATCCCCCGGGTGGAAGTGATCGACGAATTGTGGAACGCCATCGTGCGGGGCCAGGCGCCGCTGCACAGTGGCGAATGGGCGCGTGCCACCACAGCGGTTTGCCTCGCGTTGCTGGAGTCTGCACAAAGCGGGCAATCGGTGCGCCCGCCTTTTCAAATTGCCGCAAGCCCGACATGAGGCCCGGCCAGAACGTGCCCCAAGACGCTTTTAGAGTGGCATCAGCCGCCCCGGACAAACCGGTTAATCCGCACATCAACCACCCGGTGTTGCGTCATTGGCGCGAAGCGGTTCCCCATGACCGACTGGCCCACCTGGTTCGCGATGCCTCGCGTTCGTTTCAAAAAAGCCTGCAGTTGCGATTGGCAAAACACGGAATTGCTTTTGGCCACTGGACGTTTTTGCGCATCTTGTGGGAAACCGACGGCCTGACCCAAAAGGAGCTCAGTGAACGAGCCGGTGTGATGGAGCCCACCACGTTTGCGGCGATGAAAGCCATGGAAACGCTGGGCTACATTGTACGCAAACAATTACCGGGCAACCGCAAAAACGTTTATGTGTATTTGACAGCCAAAGGCCGCGCACTCAAACGCAAACTGGTTCCGCTGGCGGTTCAAACCAACCAGTTGGCGGTGCAAGGCCTGTCAGCGGTGGATGTTCAGACGGCCAGATGTGTATTGCTGGCCATGGTTGAAAACCTGGCACACGATGAACTGACGATCGATCAGACCATCCACCCGAAAAAAACCGGAATTGTGGGCAAAAAAAAGCCGCTGGTTTAGCTGCCAGCGGCCTGCCACTCAGGGCGTTTCAGGCTACCCGCCTGGTTTCAAATCAGCGTCACGCCGGTTTTGGCTTGCAGCAACTCGCGCGTCACGCCGGGTGCCATCTCCACCACTTTGAGTCCTTCCGGGGTAACGTCCATCACAGCCAAATCAGTGATGATTCGGTCTACCACGGCCACACCGGTTAATGGCAAGGTGCAGTGGGGCAAGATTTTCATGTCTTCGCTGCCGTCTTTCTTTTTGGCGACGTGCTCCATCAGCACAATGACGCGTTTCACGCCGGCCACGAGATCCATCGCGCCGCCCATGCCCTTGACCATCTTGCCGGGGATCATCCAGTTGGCCA
>JANOVW010000144.1:0-7412 GCA_031417575.1 Rhodoferax sp.
TGCCTCGTAGGGCGCTGTATCGCGTGACGCCACGATGAAACCCCGCGAAGCGGCAATCGCGGCGATGTATCCGTCCGGTGTGGGGAATCCTCGACCGGCGATCCTGGCAGTAACGGCCAGATCGGCATAACACCGCGCCGCATCAACGTCGAATGGAAGCACTCTATCCCTGAACAGTCGCATCAAGCCGTCAAGAGTCTGTGCCAACATGTCTTTTCGCTTTCCTACCGGTAGTGCTCTGATGCCAAACAATAGTTCGGCCACGGTCACGCTGGATAGATACAACGTTTCGGTGGCCTGATCATTCAGCCAAGTCCGCACAGCCGGGTGCGGTTCGGGCTTCATCGCTTCAGAGACAACGTTGGTATCGAGGACGATCATTCAAAACTCAGCGGTTGAGCGGGCGTCTTGTCTCGCACCTGGTTGAAGATGTCGAAATCTTCGTTTGTAAGGCCAATCTTTCGGCTCAGTGCCGCGAGGGCATCACCCAAGCGGACACGCGCCTCTGGTTTTACCGCGGCTGCCAAAATCTCGCGGACTTCGGCCTCGGTGCTATGTCCATGTAGAGCGGCCTGCACCCGCAACGCGCGATGCACATCATCGGGGAGGTTACGTACTGTCAGCATTGCCATCGCGTTACCTCTATAAATTGCAGTCAATGCATTCATTGTAATAATTTGAATGCATTTTGCAAGATGCACTGCCATGTCGCAAAACAAGTGTTTTACTGCCTCATAACTCACAGAGCCAACCGCCTCAACCGTGCCCAGGCATTTACACCACCACCTCAAACGGATTCACCACCTGCACCCCGCAGCCCACAAAATCGCGCACATTGCGGGTTACGCGGTTTGACGTTAATCAAATACTTAATACTCCCATAAGAGACTTTTAACTAACTTATAATTCCCTTCAGAACATATTTTTTTAACGGAGTTATTCTGTGACAGCCCGCAGCAAACTACTGATGGCACCGCCCTATGCCGTGGAGCAAACGCTCCAGCGCCTTGGGGCCAACTTGCGCACAGCGCGTTTGCGCCGCAACCTGACCCTTGAAGAGGTTGCACAAAAAATCGGCATCGGTTCGCGTGTGGTGGCCGACGCAGAACGCGGCAAACCCTCCACCGGCATCGCGGTCTACGCCGCTTTGTTGTGGGCGATTGACCTGCTGCACCAGCTAGATGGCGTGGCCGCCCCCGAAAAAGACGAACAAGGCCAAGCACTGGCCTTGACGCGTGAACGCACCCGTGCCCGTGCCAAGCCTGCGCAAGACAATGACTTCTGATACCGCCCAACATTGCTACGTGTACATCACCCTGCCCATCCGAGCCATTGTGCACATCCTGCATCAGGTTGGTCGCCTGCTCCAGCGCTGCACTGAGGATCGCCGCCTGCATGCCCGATGCAAGCGCTGCGGCGATGGTTGCCAAATTCGGGCTCAACCCAGCACGGCTACCATCTCGATTTTTGGGGCGACGGCCCGCACCAGCTTTTGAATGCCGTGGCCGGGGTTGGCCTGTCGGTGTGATTCCAGCAAGCCTACCTTTTCGAGCAATCCGACATCTTTGGTGACGGTGGAGCGGTTGCGATGAAGCCGTTGCGACAGCTCATTGATGGTTCTGGGCTCAACCATCACCTCCGCCATCAAGCGGCGGCGGGCCTGCGACAGCACGGTGAACATACGTTGCGGGTCTTCAAACGACAGCGTGACTTTGCCCTCGAACGCTTCACCCCGGTCTGCCCGTCGCGCCGCATCTTTGGCACGCAAAAAAAACCCGGCAACGTCGTCTGTGCGCGTTTCCATTTTTATCATGATTTTTTCCCTCTTGCCTGATGAACGAATCCTTGCCACTCCCGCTGGAACCTCTCCAGCGTTGCCTCATAACTCACAAAGTCAACCGCTTCAACCCTGCCCATGCAATGCCGATGGTGGTAGCCATGGGCATTGTCAAAACCGAGCACCCTGCCGTTGTCACCCCTGTGAATGGCATGGTTGATATAAGCCAGGTTGTATCGGGTTACCTTTGTTTTACCCGCTTGGGCATACCCCCAGACCTCGTAACTGAGAAGCCCCCCACCCGATTTGGCCTTGAGTTCGAAGCGCTCTTGCTCCAATAGTGTTTCTTGAGCGGGTTTTGCCATGCTGATCTCAGATGTGCTCAATCCTAGCACACCTGCATTTTAAGCAAAGGCACCCGTCAAGCCACCGCCTCAAACGGATTCACCACCTGCACCCCGCAGCCCACAAAATCGCGCACATTGCGGGTGGCCACAATCAACTGGTGCACCTGGGCTGTGGCGGCGATCAGCATGTTGGGCGTGCTGCGCACTATGCCTTGCGCCTGGAATTGCCCGCGCAACACCCCGGCCCGCTGGGCAATTGATTCGGTGACCGGGTAAACGGCTTGCAGGCTTTGTACGATGCCATTCAGCAAACTGAGTTTGCCTGCGTTGGGCTGCCAGGCCAGGCCGAAATGGGCCTCTTCGAGGGTCACAACCGATATAGCCAACAGCTCTGCGCTTTTGGCCCAGGCCATCACGTGCAGGTTGGGTGCTTTCTTGACAAATTCGCTGATGACGTTGGTATCTGCCAAATAGATGGTTTGCGCCACGGTGCAACCGCCCTTTACATGTCAGCGGGCAGTGGAGAAATCATTGGGTCGGCTCCAGGCGGCCAGGCGATCAGTTGGCTGCGGCTTCGGCAACTCAAGCCCCGAATTGTCTTGCGGCGCATGCTGCAAGCGCAGGGCTTCCAATCGGCCGTAAAAGCTGGCCGCTGAAACCTTCAAAGCTGCTTCGCTGCGCTCAAAATACTCGGTCGATACCAGCACGGCCACGGGTTTGTCTCGTTTGGTGATGACCTGGGGCGTCTGCAATGCCGCAACGATGAGTTCAGACATGTGCTGACGGGATTGTGCAATTGAGATGGACATACTATTTCTAAAATGTACATGTTAGAAGTACATTATAGGCATAATTTATTTGATCAATCGCTTTGACCGAGAATACTGTAGCCCGAAAATACAAATTGGAAATTTGAAAGTCTCGCCCCGAACTTTATTGGTCAAACCGCATTAGCCCGAAAACCGTCAAATCAAGGTTCGATACAGCCTAAGCGTTTCATCAATCATGCGCTGCACGGAAAAAAGGGCTTCAAAGCGCGCTCGGGCACCTGTAGACAGTTGCTGTCGAAGCGCTGGGTCTTGCAACAAGCTGTCCAACCCTCTGGCAAGTTCAACCGGGTCACCCGGCTTCACGTTGATGCCGCTGGTGCCATGCAGGTTGACCCAGGGCACCCCGGAACCAGCAATTTGTGTCGCCACAACGGGCAGCCCAAACGCCATGGCTTCGACAATTGCCACGCCAAACGCCTCAGCCCGCTCGATTGATGGCATGCAAAACACCGTGGCCAAGGTTTGCAAAGACACAAGATCCGGCGTTTCTACACGGCCCGCGAGCAACACACGGTGGGCCACGCCCAGTTGGTCAATTTGGGCTTGCAATGCCATCGCCAATGGCCCGCTGCCCACAATGACAACCGCGGCGTTTGTCGTCAGTTGTTTGCTGGCTTCAACCAGTGTGGCGTAGCCCTTGTAGGGCACCAGCCGCCCCACGGCCAGCACCAGCGGTCGGCCCTCTATATGCTGCCGCAGATTCGGCGGCAAGGAGACACGCAGGCTTGCCGCGTCAACGCGCTCTGCGGGTACATCCGCAACCCCAATCGGAACCACCACCACCTTGTCTGCAAAGGGTTTCAAAGTTGCTGACGAATCTGCATACGGCTGTGAGGTGCAAATAATTTTGTCTGCGCGGCGCAGCATGGCCTGCTCCAGCGGGCGAGTCAGTTGGGCCAGCAGGCCCTTGCCGACGACGTCGCTATGCCAGTGCAACACAACTTTGGGGCCGGGGCCGATGCGCGTCACGGCCAGCGCGGCCAGCATGTTGGGTAAATGCACATGCACGATGTCTGCCTTACGGGCCAACGCAATGCCTTCACGCAGGTAGGCCCGGCAGAGGGGCTGCGAGGCAATTTTGAAAGCAGGCACGCGCCGCACCACCACACCCTGGTCTTGCATGTCACCGCGTCCGTGTTCTTCAAAACAAAGCACGGTGGTAGGCGTGCCAGCCGCTGCCGCGCTGCGTGCCAACGTGGCCGTGACCGACTCTATGCCGCCGTTGTCCGGGGGGTAAAACTTGCCGAGGTGCAGAATATGGGGCATGGCTATAAAAATCAGGAAAAAATACTGACCAACACAATCATGCCTAGATAGCTGCCCACCGTGATGCGCCACACCCTCCAGAGTTGAACGCCATTTTTGGCCATGGCGGCTGACTGAACCCCATAAAACAGCAGCATGACACCTGCATGGGCGTAAACAAAATGAGCCAGGTCAACACCAACGAGGTGTAGCAGAACCCAACCGCTTGCCAGTGCCAGTACGATGAATCCGATGCTGAAGGGCAATATGCGCGGCATGACCTGGTGGCGGGAAATCACCAGGTCGTTCAGCGCAATGGCAGACCAAAGAATGGCCTGGGCTGCAATCCAGGCCCCGGGCACCGGGTGTTTTGTCCAGGCTGCAATGAAAGCTGGCCCAAGCAGCGCCCCGAGCCAGGGTGCCAGCAGCCAAAACCCCAAGGCGCTTGCGGCAACCAGCATCACAATCTGCGCCGCCGCACGTTCTACCTCGGCATGCGGCAAGGTGAACAAATTGCGAAAGCGGGCAATCAAAATCAATTGATGGGCAATGATGGGCAATGCCGCCGCCCGCGACAACACGGCATAGTCTGCTGCAATTAGCGGCCCGGCCAGCATGCCGATTCCCAGGCGCCCAGAGGTTGTGGCCAGCAAAGAAACAATGCCGCCCAGCATCAACGGGAACCCCATCGCCAAGGCGGCACGCCAGGGCAATGGCTGGCCCGCTACCCATTCCCGTTGGACTTGGCGTGCGTACACGAAAGTCAACATGGCAACGTAACCCAGCACGACTACCACGACCCACTTGATGGCTTGCGTCTTCATCAAAAATGCGCCAAAAGCTGCGAGCGCCATTAAACTGAACAGACCGGCATCCAGCAGAATAGAGGCTTCGCGGTGGCCCTCGGTTTTCAAATGGGTGCTAGCCAGTGATTGAAGAAGCACCCCCGCACTAAGCAAGCCCGCAAGCTGCCAGACCGCACTAGTGTTAAAAGCAACCGCCAACGCTGCCGCAGCCAAGCACATTGCCGCCATGAACAAATGGTGTGCAGCAATGGTGGCCAATGAGGTTTTTGTCGAATGTCCCAACAAAACCAGGGGTACCACTCCCACAGTGCCCATGGCCGCTGAATAGCCAATCAGTGAAGCGGCGGCTTGGGCAGTTTCGAGCACGCCATAGTCCGCTGTGGGCAATAGGTTTGCCAAAAGCAGTGGCGCAGCAAACAGGCCGCCCCGCCCTAGCAAGAAGCTCAAGACATACAGGCCAAAGCGACGAAACCGGGCCAGGCCCATTTATGGTTTAGCCTTTTTGACATAGACCCGTTCACACAAACGGGTGTCGTCAACCATTTGCAAATCGCTACGCAAATCTGGATCATCCGGGCGCTCCAAACGCCGCAGGCTGGCCGACACATACATGCCTGGTTCCACCAGGTTGTGTGCCACTGTGGTTCCGGCCCCAACAATGATTCCGTCGGCAATATGAACATTGGCTGTCACCACGCAGGCGCTGCCGATATACACGTTGTGGCCGATATGAACGGGCCCATCGACCCGGTAGCGACCAGCGCCCTGCTTGTCATGGATGTAACCGTGTGTCCAGATTTGTGAGTTAGTCCCGGCAACAGTCGAGAAATCGCCCATCGTCAAGCTTGCGGTGCAATCGATGCGATGGTTGGCCGTGATTTTTGACAACTCCCCCAGCTTGAGACGGGCTGGCCCGCTTGTCACTTCGCCACGAGGCCCTCGGACGATCTTGTTGGCGTTGCCTATTGCCGCTTTGTTGGCGAGTGAAATCGATATTGGGCCGTTGACGACATTGGTGCGCCCAAAGTAAGCACCCTGCCGCATTGCCAGCCTGCGCACGTTCACAAAATTGAAATGGCCGATGCGTGTCCCGGTTTGCATCAAAAGCTGGTCCACCAAAAGGAGCGAAAAACCTATCCTTGCGTTTGAACCAATGTGGTGCCCAAGACCTCGCAGCGCAAACCGACCGACAGGCCCTGGCAGCAAAGCGGCAATTGCGGTGGCCCACCGGAAAAGCTTGTTTTTCATGCGCTCCGAATATAAAGCCGATTGCTCCAGGCATCAAAGGCCGACGCCCCAGCATTCGCCAATTCAGAAATTGTGGCTACAGGTTCCTTGGGGCCGTAGGGCAAAGGAAACATGCTGTACACGGCCTGAAAAATCAGCCGCCGGCCTTCGGCAACCGGTTGCCCCTTGTGGATGCCAAAGGTATTCTCCAGAAACCCCTCACCCGCTTGCCCTGTGATGGTCAGCATGTTTTCTGGCCCCATGGCGGCAATGACTTCCTGGTCGTCAAACCGCCGGATTTCCCGCAATGATGCTGCGTTGGCCGAACGGGTGATGTAGACGTGTGGTCCGTTTTGCGCCCCCACATCGGTCAGGTAAATGAACAGCTTGACGAAACGCCAATCGTCAACGTCGCGGTGAAAATGTTCGGCCTGCTGCGCACCCAGCGCCGTGGGGTAACTCCACCAAGCAGCAAGGTAACCCAGGGTGGGTTTGCAACCAAGAAACTCACCCACCACCGCCAAGACATCCGGCCGATTGACGATCTCCAGAAGATAAGGGGCCAACAGAATGTCGCGTGCCTCATGGTGTGCGATATGGCTGTAAGGGTGTCGCGCATCGCTGTCAGGCAGGTATTTTGTGGTCTCAGACCGGTAGGAGTCATGAACCTGCCTTGCCAGAAAATAACTGACTAATTCACTCGTCTGGCTTTTGCTGAGCAACTGCCCAAAGTGGCTGATGCCCTTGGTAGCCAGTTCTTCCGATTTGTTGTTTAACGCACCTTTTGCACTTGCATCCACAGGCACGCCCGCAAGGTTGCGGGGCCGCAAATGCGTAGCGACCGTACCTGCCAGCCGGTCACGCAATTTCGCTTGCATAAAACGGCGCTGCAAGTAAAAAGGCCACCATCGGGTGTCTGCGATAACTAGTCGAAGGTGGCGCAACTTGCTTGAAACGGTCATGTGTTGAATTCCGGCCCAAAGTGAGGAAGAGTTTTCAAAATCCGCGCTGGAATGCCGCCAACGATCGTACGCGCGGGCACATCACGCGTGACGACGCTTCCTGCTGCAATCACGGCATTGGCGCCAACGTGAACGCCGCCCAGAATGATGGCGCGTGCACCTATCCAAACACCGTCTTCAATGACTATGGGTTGTGACTGATGAGGATAGGGTGGTGG
>JANOVW010000145.1:0-7198 GCA_031417575.1 Rhodoferax sp.
TCGGCCACGTTTGCAGCATTCAGCCCACCACTCAAGACGAGGTGAGCATTGACGTTTGTTGGAAGCAGTGACCAATTGAAAGTTTTTCCGCCGCCACCAAACCCTTCGACGTGCGCGTCGAGCAGGATGGCTTGGGCATTAGGGTAATCGTTGGCGTATTTTACGAGGTCAAATGCTGCAGCGCTGTCGCCCAGCGGAATTCTGGCAGCGCGCAGGTAGCGCCGGGCGCCCTGATGGGTGAGGTCATCGCACTCCATCGGGGTTTCATCTCCGTGAAATTGGACAGTTGCCGTAGGCAGGTGGGCCAGGTCTGCCTGAACCGTCGCTACCGCTTCATTCACATACAGAAGTACGGGTGTCACAAAGGGGGGCAAACGCCGCGCCAGTTCCGCTGCGCGTTCCCGGCTGACAAAACGCGGGCTTTTGGCATACCGCACAAAACCGATGGCGTCGGCGCCCGCAGCAACCGCGGCGTCAACATCTTGCTCGCGGGTGAGTCCGCAAATCTTGATTCGGGTACGCAGGGCAGATGTAATCGAAAGCGGGTAGGTATCGGGTGTCATGGCAACCAATCATACGCACGTGTCTGGTCTGGCAGGCCCCAGTGCGCGGCGTAACGTGGGCCCTGGAAGTAAAGACCATCTGGCGCAAATGTGGGGGCCGCACGTTCGCGCGAGCGTGCAGCCAAAACTTCGGCAACCCAGGCAGGCTTTTCCTTGCCCTGGCCAATTGTGACCAGGCAGCCCATGATGTTGCGGATCATGTGGTGCAAAAATGCATTCGCTTCAAACTCGAAGCGCCAATACGCGCCACGTTGGCTGATGTTGATACCCAGCATGTGCTTGACCGGCGACAAAGCCTGGCAACTCGATGCCCTAAAGCTCGAAAAGTCATGTTCGCCCAGCAGCAGCGCGGCGGCTTCGCGCATCGGCGCCAAAGCCAAAGGGTAATAGATCCAGCCCACACGGCCCTGTTCGACACTAGGCCGGACTTGGGATTCAAGCAGCACATAGACATAACGACGTGACAAAGCACTGGCCCGGCAGTGAAATTCGCGGGGAACGCGGGCTGCCCATTGAATGGCGATGTCTGCGGGTAAATGGGTATTGGGGCCACGCACCCAAGCGTGGGTATCGCGATCCAGCGGAGTGTCGAAATGCACCACCTGCATCAGCCCATGAACGCCAGCGTCGGTGCGTCCGGCGCACAAGGTGGAAACACGCTCCTGGCCTGAGAACCGACCCAATGCGGCTTCCAGCTTGTCTTGAATGGTCAAGCCGCCGGTTTGGCTTTGCCAGCCTTGGTAGGCTTGCCCGTTGTAACAAAGCCCCAGTGCAATGCGGGTGAACTCAGCCCGCGCTGACGCACCGCGGCCACTCACCATCAGGCCAGTGCCGCCAACGCTTTTTGGGCCCGGACCTTCAGGTCGCCCGTGGCCTCCTGCACCACTTCCTCTATGAGTGCGCGGGCACCATCAATATCACCAATGCTGTTGAATTCTTCTGCCAACGACAACTTGGTGGCCAAGGGGTTTTCACCGTCGCCCAAAGCGTCAGAAATTTGGGTGTCGCGCGGGCCATCGCCAATTTCAAGCGGCAAGTTGCCGATGTTGAAATCCATTAATTCCATGGCACCCGTGGTGGCAGCGGTTTCCGGTACCTTGGGGGTGAAAATTGACAACGGGCCGGTTTGGGTGGTACCAAAGCTGCGCGCGGCTTCTTGTTTGAACTCGTCACCATCGTCCAGCAAACTAAGCGACAGGCTGGGTTCCTTGGGTGCGGTGGGTTCCTCGTAATTCAATGGCAAGAGAGTGTCCATCGAATCCAGCGGTGCCGGACGCGAAATTTCGCCCGATCGGCTCAATGCGGCACCGGGTAATTCATCCAGTTCAAATTCGATAACACCCGGTTTGGTTTCGGGGGTGCTGGGGGGCGAGGCGGTTGCAACAACAGGTATCTTGAAGGCTCCGGATTGTGTGGCAAATGCCGGCTTCACCGGTTCAGGCATATCAAAATCCATATCCAATGGCACCGATCCGGAATCCACGGCCTGAATTTTGGTGGTACTGGTGGCTTGTGTCATGTCGGTGATGACCTGCGCATTGTCATCATCGAGTGAAAAATCAAGGTCGAGGTCAAAGTCAAGATCCACCCCTTGCGCCGCAGGCTGGGCGTTTAAGGGCGACGTGCCGGAACCCGCCGTGCCGGCTGAAGCGGCCATCGCGACGGTTGCAAGCCCGGCAGCAGCAGCCCCTGCACCCGCCAGAGCACCAAGGGTGCTGGGTGAACCCGTTGCAGTGGCCTTGAGCGCGTTTTGCATCTCCAGTGGCATGGGCTGAGACGGAATACCGACTGCTACCGATGGTTTTCCGCCTGGCATGTAAAGCGGGTTGCTCGGGTCAATCGACTGACCTTGCTCGCAAACGCGAATCCAATCCTGGCCTTCGCCCGATGTCAGCTTGTAGGCTTCATTGGCCGTCAATTCGAAGTTGCGCGTGTCGCGACGCTTGCCGTAGATTTCAAGCAATTTTTGGTGGACAGACAAACGCCCGCCATGCGTTTTGAGCGCTTCTTTCAGGATTTCTTCGGCTTGCAGGTCGCGCCCATAAGCCAAATACACGTCGGCTTCCGCTACAGGATCAACATCGTCGGCGGCATCGAGTTGGCTGGGGCTGTAAACAATCGAAGTACCTGCGCCGGTCTCGTTGGTGTCAACCCGTTGTCCGCCGCTGGAGCCGAAAAACGAATCGGGTTGCAGGCGGCTGTCCAGGAAGGCGCTGTCTTGTTCAGTGGCGTTTTTGCGCTGGCGCATGCGCCACAGGCCGAAACCGGCCAGCAAGGCGACCAAAGCCGCACCACCAACAGGCACCAATGGGTTTTCAGTCAAAGTATCAATCAGGGTGGGCTCTGGCGGCGGCGCTGGTGGCGCTTTCATCGCAGGTTTGACGGGTGCCGGTACCGGGGGGGGCGCAGCCGAAGCCACGACGGCCGGCTTGGCAGGCGTGGCGGTTGATGCTGCTGGTGCGGCGGCCACCGTTACCGAGGCTGAAGCTGGCTTGGCTGGGCTTGCGACCGGTGTTGACGGTGCAGCAGGAACGGCCGGCATTACTGGCGTGAGCGCTGTGGCTGCGGGTGCCGTGGCAGGTACCGCCGCTGCCATTTTGGAAAGATCAGAAATCGTTTTGGAAACTTCAGCTTTCTGAGTGGCTGCTTCTTTGGCCGACAAAGACTTGGCGACCTGGTCTGCTTGGGCCTTGGCCTGAACGCCCCCTTTGGACAAGGTTAGTTTGTCGGGTGCACTGGCCGCCGGTTTTTTATCGTCAACACGTGATTGAACGCCGCCCGCAGCCTGGCGATCAGCAGTTGCCACTTGCGCTGCTGGGGCCATGCCGGCCAACTTGCTGCGGAACTCGCCAAAATCGCGGCTTTGGGCCACAACCATTTGCCGGGCCTGGGCGTTGTCGGTGGCCAGGGCATCCTGGCTGCCGGGAATATTTAACACCGCACCTCGCTTGAGGCGGTTCAAATTGCCATTGGTAAAGGCATCCGGGTTGGCGCGCAGCAGAGCCACCAACATCTGGTCAAGCGACACATTCGAGGCTTTGGTGGCCAGCGCAATTTTGCTGGCGTTGTCGCCTGCATTGACAGTAACTTGCTGGCCACCCGGGGTTGGCGCGGCTGCCGCCTTGGCGGGTGCGGCCGCGACGGGTCCTTTGGCGGTCGCTTTGCCAACCGATTTATCTGACGCTGCGGGCGGACGTGCGGCCGCTACCCGGGCAGGTGCCTCTGGGCTTGCCGGTGCAGGCGTGGTGACTGGGACTGGCGCTGAGGCCGAAGGCAAGTCTTGGCCAACCACCTGGGGCGCAGTGACGCCAGGTGAGGCCTGCAGGGTTGGCGGATCCAGCAACATGGTGTAGTCACGCACGATGCGGCCACCCGACCAAGTGGCCTCCAGAATCATGTCGACAAACGGATCGTTGACTGGACGGTCGCTGGTCAAGCGGATGTAGCTGCGTCCGTTGGCGCGGCGCTGCACGCTGACGCGCGTGCTGGCCATGGCAGCGTTGTAATCAAGCCCTGCCGCACGATGGGCTTCTGGCGATGCAATTTGGGTTTTGAGGGTGGCGGCTTCTTCCGCGTTCATCTCCAGAATATCGATTTCGGCACGCAGTGCCTCACCCAATGCTGACTGGATGACAATCGGACCCAGCGAAAGCGCTTGGGCACTCAGGGAATGCAGGCCCACCACGGCAACTGCCACTGCGCTCAGCGCGAAACGATGCCATCGATGGGTCATAAGTGTCTTGGGGTTCGACTGTGGGTTCAATTGTGCCTCCGTGTTTCGCGCATGGGCCAAAAGACGCCGATCAAGCAGCGCCCTGCGGGGGCACAAAGCGGCCGCCTCGACCATGCACAAAAAACCATAAAAGCACAATAACATCAATGTCTTAGCCTGACAAGCTAAGAAACCACTTAATCGCTATTGGGCAAGAATCCCGGCCCTTTTCAAGCGAATGGACGTTGCCAATCGGCAACGCCTATTCACACATTTTTACAGGTACCGGGTCGGCCTTTGTGCGGGTTGGTGGTTACTCAAGCCGCCAGCAAAATGCGCAACATGCGGCGCAGTGGTTCGGCGGCGCCCCACAGCAACTGGTCGCCGATCGTGAACGCACCCAGGTAGTCGGGCCCCATGGCCAACTTGCGGATGCGGCCCACCGGAATCGTCATGGTGCCGGTAACGGCAACTGGTGTGAGGTGCTGGATGGTGGCCTCTTTGGTGTTGGGCACCACTTTGACCCAGGCGTTGTCGGCGGCGATCATGGCCTCAACATCGGCCAGCGGCACGTCTTTTTTGAGCTTGAACGTCAGGGCCTGGCTGTGGCAGCGCATGGCACCCACGCGCACACAAAACCCGTCGACCGGCACGGCGGTGGTGCCGGCAAAACCTTCACCCTGGCCCATGATCTTGTTGGTTTCTGCCATGCCTTTCCACTCTTCCTTGCTCATGCCGTTGCCCAAATCCTTGTCGATCCAGGGGATGAGCGAGCCGCCCAGCGGCACGCCAAAGTTGGCGGTTTCATCGGCTGACAGGGCGCGCTGCTTGGCGATAACCTGACGGTCAATGTCCAAAATGGCGCTTTTGGGGTCGTCCAACAGGTGGCGCACCGAAGCGTTCAGGGTGCCGTATTGCGTGAGCAACTCACGCATGTGCTGCGCACCGCCACCGCTGGCGGCCTGGTAGGTTTGGGTGCTCATCCATTCGACCAGGCCCGCTTTGTACAGGGCACCCACGCCCATCAGCATGCAACTTACGGTGCAGTTGCCGCCAATCCAGTTTTTGCCACCGGCCGCCAGGGCGTTTTGGATGACGGGCAGGTTGACCGGGTCCAGGATGATGACCGCATCAGGGGCCATGCGCAGGGTAGAGGCCGCGTCGATCCAGTGGCCTTGCCAACCCGCAGCGCGCAGTTTGGAAAACACCTCGGTGGTGTAGTCACCGCCTTGGGCCGTGATGATGATGTCGCAACGTTGGAGCGCCGCGATATCAAACGCGTCTTGCAACCGGGTTTCGTTTTTGGCTTGCGCGGGCGCTTGGCCACCCGCGTTGGAGGTGGAAAAAAATACCGGCTCAATCACGTCAAAATCGCCTTCGGCGATCATCCGGTCGATCAGCACCGAGCCGACCATGCCGCGCCAGCCCACCAGGCCGACCAAGGGGTTGTTCAAGTTCTTCGAGCTCATTGCAATTGCGCCTTTCAAAATAAATCAGTGTGGGCTGACTCCCCCGGCTCGTCAGGCTCCGGGGTGGGGGCGCAACGAAGCCAGGCTGGTTTAGCCTTTAGTGGTCGTTTTAGTGGAAATGCTGAACGCAACTGCACCGGGCATAGCGCCAGTGCAGAAGGAGGGGTTGCCCTGGATTACGTTCATGCCCAAATTGTAATTCAAAAAATTAGCCTGAATATCTAATCTCAATAACCTGCTTGAGAAAATAAACGCAGTTGTTCACATCGCAATTGCACAAAATGCTACGAAATAAGTAGCAATTCAAATCAATCTTTCAACGCTTTCACCACAGCTGCGCCCATTTCGGCGGTTCCGACTTTGGTGGTGCCGGCGCTGTAAATGTCAGGCGTGCGCAGGCCTTGCGCCAGCACGGCTTTCACCGCCGCTTCAATACGGTCTGCGGCGGCGGCTTGGTTCAGGCTGAAGCGCAGCATCATGGCGGCGCTCAAAATCGTGGCCAGGGGGTTGGCAACGCCTTTGCCGGCGATGTCGGGTGCGCTGCCGTGGCTTGGTTCATACAGGCCCTGGTTGCTGCTGTTCAGGCTGGCCGAGGGCAACATGCCGATGGAGCCGGTGAGCATCGAGGCTTCGTCTGAAAGAATGTCGCCAAACATGTTGCCGGTGACGATCACGTCGAATGATTTGGGCGCCTTCACCAGTTGCATGGCCGCGTTGTCGACGTACATGTGATCCAGCGCGACTTCGGGGTACTGTTTGGCGATGTCGGTCACCACGTCTTTCCAGAGCTGGAAGGTTTCCAGCACGTTGGATTTGTCAACGCTGGTGAGCTTTTTGTTGCGCTTCATGGCAGCTTGAAAACCCACGTGCGCGATGCGCTCGATCTCGGGCACGCTGTAACGCATGGTGTCAAACGCTTCCTGGCTGCCAGGGAAGTGACCATCGGGCGAGGTGCGGCGGCCGCGCGGCTGGCCGAAATAGATGTCGCCCGTGAGTTCGCGGATGATCAAAATATCGAGCCCCGCCACCAGCTCGGGCTTCAGGCTGGAAGCGCTGACCAGTTGCTCGTAACAAATCGCCGGGCGGAAATTGGCGAACAAGCCGAGGTTTTTGCGCAGCCCCAAAATGGCTTGTTCGGGGCGGAACTGCCGCTCCAGCTTGTCGTACTTCCAATCGCCCACGGCACCAAACAAAATCGCATCGGCCTCTTTGGCAAGCTTGAGTGTGGCCTCAGGCAGCGGATGCCCGTGCGCCTCATACGCTGCGCCGCCAACCAGCGCGCTTTCCATTTCAAACTTCAAATCAAGGGCTTTTAAGACTTTGACTGCCTCAGCAACGATTTCAGTGCCGATGCCATCACCGGGGAGGATTGCGATTTTCATAAATTAAGTAAAAATTAGAGCGCAAAGATAAATGCATTAACCGCGGTCATTGTCGCGTCCGGTAGTCGTGGG
>JANOVW010000146.1:0-9255 GCA_031417575.1 Rhodoferax sp.
GGTGCGTTTTCGTTGGGAGCCTGATTCATGGGTCATGTGGGACAACTGCGGCACACAGCATGAGGCCGTTTTCGACTACGCTTCACATTACCGCGCAGGCCAGCGCATGACGTGCGGGAGCTTTAACCCTGCGCTGCTTTAACTGGAATTGACTGTATGAATCTCCCCCTGACAGGCGTTCGCGTCGTCGAGTTTGAAGGTATTGGCCCTGGCCCGCTGGCTGGCCGCATGCTGGCCGATATGGGCGCGGCGGTAACCGTCATCGCCCGGCCCAGCCCGGATATTTTGAGCCGCGCAGGTGGCGCAGCGCCCAGCAACCCATTGCGCCATGGCAAGACGGTGGTCATACTCGATCTGAAAAAACCTGCAGATGTCGCCCAAGCGATGGCGCTGGTGGCTACTGCCGATGCGCTGATTGAAGGCAACCGCCCCGGCGTGATGGAGCGCCTGGGTTTGGGCCCAGCCGATTGCGCGGCGCACAACCCCAAGCTGATTTATGGCCGCATGACGGGCTGGGGCCAAAGCGGGCCTTTGGCACAGGCTGCCGGGCACGACCTGAACTATGTGGCACTCACGGGTTTGTTGTCGCTGTCAGCGCATCGGGGTGAGCGGCCGGTGGTGCCGCCCACGGTGGTGGGTGATGCGGGCGGTGCACTGGGTTTGGCTTTCGGCATTGCCTGCGCGTTGTTTGAGGTGCGTACCAGCGGCCGGGGCCGTGTAGTGGACGCAGCCATCGTCGATATCGTCGCCATGTTGGGCGGCATTGCGCAGTTGGCAAGGGCCCGTGGCTGGCTCGATAGCGCCGACCTCAACCTCTTCCATGATTCGCCTTATTACGACGTCTACCCCTGTGCTGGAGGGGGCTTCGTCACGCTGGGTGCCATTGAGCCGCAGTTTTACGCCTTGTTGTTGTACAAACTCGGCCTGACGGATGTCGATACCGCTGCACAAAACAACCGGGCGCTGTGGCCCGCCTTGAAGGCGCGGTTCACGGCGCTGTTTGCCAGTCAACCGCGCGCACATTGGGTGGCGCTGCTGGAGGGAACGGATGTTTGTTTTGCGCCGGTTTTGAGCGTCAAAGAAGCCGCAGCGCATCCACACAACGTGGCGCGCGGCATCTACAGCACGGATGCATCGGGCACCCTAAAGGTTGCGGCGGCACCGCGATTTTTGCCGTTGGGTTAGCGTTGGTGGGTTACGGCTTCTTGTGTTTTCGGTCTATGATGACTATATATTTAATTTTAATATGCAGGTTATCTAAATAATGTTGAATATTCACGTATCAATTGCATAAAAAGCTATAAATAATATATTTATTATTTATATTTTTTAGACCATTTTTTTTCATAATTCATTTCATTAAAGTGTTCAACAACAAAATCAATAAACGTGCGTACCTTGGCTGAGAGGTGTTTTCGGCTCGGGTAGGCCAGGTTGATGGTCAGGCGGGGCAAATCCCAATCGTCAAGCACAGGTACCAGGCGGCCGGCGGTAATGTCGTCATACAGGATGTAGATCGGCTGCACCAAAATGCCCAGTCCATCCAGCGCAGCGGTACGCAGTACCTGGCCGTCATTTGATTCCAGCAAACCCTTCACCTGAATGGTGGTGGTCTGGGTGGCTGCTTTGGGGTCTGGGCGGGTGAAGCGCAGCTCATTGGGCTTGTTGGCATAGGTGTAGATCAGCACCTTGTGTTTTTGCAAATCTTGCGGTGTTTTGGGTGTACCGTGCTGCTTGAGGTAACCGGGCGATGCCGCCAGCACGCGCCGGGTTTCGGCCAGGCGGCGGATGGTGATGTTGCTGTCGGGCTCCACCTCGCGGGTGCGGATGGCCACGTCGATGTTGTTGTCGATGATGTCCAGATAACGGTTGGCCGCCTCAATATGCACGGTGACATTGGGGTAGCGCTCGGTGTAGTGCTTGAGCAGCGGTGCCACGTGGTGCAGCGAGAACGACAACGAGGCGCTGATGCGCAACACGCCAGTGGGGTTGAGCGCAGTGGCGTTCACGGCAGCCTCAGCGTCTTTCAAATCGGCCAAAATGGCCTTGGCTTTTTGAAAAAACTCCTGCCCGGTGTCGGTCAGGTACAAGCGCCGGGTGTTGCGCTCGACCAGGCGCGCGCCCAGTCGCTGCTCCATGGCCGACAGATAACGGCTGGCCGCTGCGTTGGAGAGCTCCAACAATTCAGCGGCGCGGCTCAGGCTGCCGGTTTCGGCGACCTGCACAAACAGTTCTATTTCAGTCCAGCGATCCATGGTTCAGTTGTTAGTTGATGAGGTAAGGTTTTGCCGTGAAAGGGCGCGGCTGGAAAAGTAATTTCCAGCCTGTTTGCAGCAAATTGTCAGTGCAAAATCAAACGCTACCAAGAGACATAACCCTAAGGAACCAGACGTGGACGACACATTGACAGAGCAACTGCGCATTCGCCACCTGGTCGAAAGTTGGGCCGTGTGGCGCGATGCCGGTGATTGGGAGCGCTTCAAGACCGTGTGGCACGCGGACGGCATGATGATGGCCACCTGGTTTCAGGGCCCGTTTGAAGATTTCATCCGCGTCACCATCGAAGGCTGGAACAAAGGTGTCAGCATCCTGCATTTTTTGGGCGGCTCGTCGATAGACGTTGTGGGCAACCGCGCTATCGCGCAGACCAAAATGACCATTTCGCAACGCGGGATGGTGGATGGCGTGATGTGTGACGTGGTTTGCACGGGGCGGTTTTACGATTTTTTCGAACGCAGGGCTGATACCCAGGGCGTGATTCGCTGGGGTTTGGTTCATCGCCAGCCGATATATGAAAAAGACCGGGTCGACCCGATCGACCCGGCAGCGCGTTTGGTCATGGATCACGTTGCGCTCGCTGGCTTTCCAGAAGGTTACCGGCACCTGGCCTACATCCAGACACGCATAGGCTACACAGTCAAGCTCGACATGCCCGGGCTCAAAGGGCCGCAGGTTCAAGCGCTCTATCGACGTGGCGCGGCTTGGCTGGCCGGCGGCCCGATTGAACGATAGCGTGAACTACACCGTGAACCATAACGTGAACCATAGCGTGAACAACAACCCCCCAACCGCATTGGAGCCCACCATGCCGCTTAAATGGAACACCCCCTCAGCCCTGCTGGCCTTGAGCTTGTGGGTTGGCGCCTTGATGGCTGGGCTTGCCTTGCCTGCCCAGGCGCAAGACGCCTATCCCAATCGGCCCTTGAAGGTCATCGTGCCGCAACCGCCGGGCGGCGGCTTTGATTTTGTCGCCAGGTTGTTGGCCGAACGCCTGGCATCCCAACTGAAACAAGCCGTGGTGGTTGAAAACCGCCCCGGTTCGGGCACGCTGGTGGGCACCGATGCGGCTGCCAAAGCGGCACCAGATGGTTACACCCTGCTCACCGGATCGGTGTCCAATATCGCGCTTAACCCCGGCTTGTATGCCAATTTGTCCTATGACCCGTTGCGGGATTTCGAACCCGTCGGTCTGGCCGTGAGTTACAGCTACACGCTGATTGGGCGCAAGGATTTGCCGTTTGCCAACTTGCAGGAGTTGGTGGCCCATGCCAAAGCCAACCCCGGAAAACTGACCTATGCGTCAGGCGGCAATGGCTCGGGGCAACATGTGCTGGCGGCCGCGTTGTGGCATTTGGCCGGTGTGCAACTCACGCATGTGCCCTACCGGGGTGCCCAAGCAGCCTACACCGACCTGATCAGTGGGCGGGTCGACCTGTTTTTTGACCTCTCTTCCACCGCCAGGCCGCAGGTAGATGCGGGCACCGTGAAGGCGCTGGCCGTCTCGGGTGCGGCGCGCAACCCGATGCACCCGCAGGTGCCCACCTTGCGCGAAACGGGCGCTGCGGCGCTGGAACTGGAATCCTGGTTTGGCTACTTCGTGCCCGCCAAAACGCCCAAACCCGAACAGTTGCGGCTACAGCAGGAAATGGCGCTGATCATGAAGTCACCGGAGTTGATCGAGCGATTTGAAAAAGCCGGTGGCAAACCCATGGCACTGGTTGGAGACGATGCCAAAGCCCTGGTACGCCGCGATGTGGAGCGCTGGACGCGGCTCATCAAAGACATCGGCATCAAGGCGGATTGACCCTATGCGTGAACACCGGGTCAAACATATCGTGATGTGGAACATCAAGGGCGACACGCCCGCACAAAAAGAAGCGGGTATTGAACACCTGAAAAGTGCTTTTGACAGCATTCGTGGCAAGATACCGGGCCTGATGTTTTTGGAGATCGGTGTAGACCGCAGTGGCGTTGACTACGCCTGCGACGTGGTTTTGTATTCGGAGTTCGAATCGCAGCAAGCCCTGGATGCTTACGCCATTCATCCCGAGCACTTGCGGGTGCGCGAGGAGATCAACGGACTGCGCATTGCCAGGCATCAGGTTGACTATTGATTTTTTAAACTGTGAACGAAAGTGATGAATGAGCAAAATTGACCAAGCCGCGCTGGACCAGCTGTTTATAAAGGCCCGCACCGCCAACGGGTTCATCGACAAACCAGTGCCGCTGGAACTCCTCCAAGAGGTCTACGACATCGCCAAAATGGGTGCCACCTCCATGAATACCCAGCCCACGCGCTATGTGATGCTGGTAACCAGTGAAGCGCGCGCCCGCCTGCTGCCCGCCATGAGCCCCGGCAACCTTGAAAAAACCCGTACCGCACCGGCCACCGTGATCGTCGCGACCGACACCCAGTTTTACACCCACATGGACAAAACCTGGCACAAACCTGAAGGGCAGGCATTGTTTGCCAATAATGCAGCGTTGGCCGCTGCTACGGCTACCCGCAATGGCACCCTGGGCGGCGCTTATTTCATGATGGCGGCGCGGGCTTGTGGCCTCGATTGCGGCCCGATGAGTGGCGTCGATCTGGCCAAGGTCAACGCCGAATTCTTCAAAGATGGGCGCTTCACCGCCAACTTCATCCTGAATCTGGGTTACGGCGACAACAGCAAGTTGTTTGACCGCAACCCCCGGCTCACGTTTGAGCAGGCCTGCCAGGTTTTGTAACGGAGGTTCCAATGCTGTTTCCCACCACACTGGTTGGCAGTTACCCGCAGCCTGAGTGGCTGATTGACCGCCAAAAACTCGCGGGCCGGTTCCCGCCGCGCACCCGTGCCCAAGAGTTGTGGCGGGTGACACCTGAACATCTGGAAGAAGCCCAAAACGATGCCACGATCATGGCCATCCGCGCCCAGGAAGAGGCGGGACTAGACATCATCACCGATGGCGAAATCCGCCGTGAGAGTTATTCCAACCGATTTGCGACGGCCCTGAGCGGTGTGGATATTGACAACCCAGGCACCGCGCTGGACCGCAGTGGCCACCCCAACCCGGTGCCGCGCGTGGTGGGGCCCATCAAGCGTATGCGGCCGGTTGAAGTAGACGATTTGAAGTTTCTCAAAGCACACACCAACCGAAAAGTCAAAATCACCGTCCCCGGGCCGTTCACCATGAGTGAGCAGGCGCAAAACGATTTTTATGCCACTGGTGAAGAGGCGGCTATGGCCTACGCCCAAGCCGTGCGGGAAGAGGTCATCGACCTTTTTGCCGCTGGTGCCGATATCGTGCAGATCGACGAGCCCTACATGCAGGCCCGCCCTGAAAAAGCGCGGCAGTTTGGCCTGAAGGCACTGAACGCAGCGCTCGAAGGCGTTGAAGGCGAAACGGCGGTGCACATTTGTTTTGGTTATGCGGCGGTCATTCACGCCAGGCCGTCGGGCTATTCTTTTTTGCCCGAGTTGTATGGCTGCAGCTGCAAACAGGTGTCGCTTGAAACCGCCCAGTCCAATCTGGATTGTTCGGTGCTGGCCAAACTCGACAACAAGCGGCTGATGGTGGGCTGCATCAACCTGGAAGACATGGCCATTGAAACGCCCCAGGTGGTGGTGGACCGCATTCGGAAAGCACTGGTTTACACCAAGCCGGAAAACATCATTCTTGCGCCAGACTGCGGCATGAAATACCTGCCGCGCGATGTGGCCGACAGAAAAATGCACGCCATGGTGGCAGCAGCCAAAATTTTGCGTGCGGAATACGCTTGAGGGCCGGGTATAAACGGCCCCGTACAACAACCTGCAAACCGGAAACAGACCATGACCCTCGAAACCAACGCCCAAGACTTGCCACAGGCCGTGATTGCCCGTATGGCCGAATGCCAAAACCCGCGCTTCAAAGAAATCATGAGTGCGCTGATTACGCATATTCATGCATTTGCCCGCGAAGTGCAGTTGACGCCCGATGAGTGGATGACTGCCATCCAATTCCTCACCGCTACCGGCCAGAAGTGTGATGAAAAGCGCCAGGAGTTCATCTTGTTGTCTGACACGCTCGGTTTGTCAATGCAAGTGGTCGGTATTGCCCAGGCCAAGGCCATTGCAGCCGACCCCAGCGCCGCAGCAGCGACACCCGCCACCGAGGCCACCGTTCAAGGCCCCTTCTTTTGGGAAGGAGCCCCCAAGTTGCCCCTGGGAGCTGACTTGCAGGGCGACTTGCCGGGTGACCCCGCCCATTACAGTGGCCGCGTCACAAACCTGGCTGGCCAACCGGTTGAAAACTGCGCGTTTGACGTCTGGTCAGGCGACACAGAAGGTTTTTACGATCTGCAAAAAGGGCCCGATGCGCCGATGCAGCTGCGCGCTCAGTTCCGCACAGACGCCGACGGGCGTTACAGCTTTTGGAGCATCAAGCCCTCCAAATATCCGGTTCCCGTGGACGGGCCGGCCGGACAAATGTTGTTGGGCATGGGTCGCCACCCGTTTCGCCCTGGCCACATGCACATGATGTTGCGGGCAGAAGGTTACGCCCCGTTGGTGACCCACCTGTTTGTGTCTGACAGCGAATATCTGGATTCAGATGCCGTGTTTGGTGTGCGTGAAAGCCTGATCGTCGATTTTGAAAAACACGCACCCGGTAAAGCGCCTGATGGCCGTGTGCTGAACAAGCCTTGGCTGAGTTGCGCCTACGATTTCAAACTGGTGCCCAGCGCCTGAGTCCAACCCGCCAATACCTCAACACCATGAAAATCGGCAAACGCATCGCCCCCAACTCAGCCATCTCCACCGCCAATGCCGACACTATCGTGGTGCGTGGTTTAGACCTGTGCCAAGAGCTGATCGGGCAGGTCAACTTTGGCGACTATTTCTATTTTCTGCTGACGGGCAAGAAGGCCGATCCGAAAATGAGTGCGCTGCTGAACGCCTGCATGGTCGCGATTGGTGAACATGGCATGGTGCCCAGTATTCAGGCAGCCCGGATGACGCTGGCTGCCGCACCTGATGCCATGCAGGGCGCTGTGGCGGCCGGCATTTTGGGTTGTGGCTCGGTGATTTTGGGGGCCTCCGAAACAGCGGGCCACCTGTTTTTGCAAATTGAGGCGGAAGCGGCCAACCAGGGTGGAGATATCCACGCGGCTGCCCACAAAATTGTCTCGGAGCGGCGCGCCAACAAACAATCAGTACCTGGGTACGGCCACCCGCTGCACAAGCAGCTGGATCCGCGGGTCAAGGCGCTGTATGAGTTGTCGGCCAGGGTGGGGGCCGGGCAGCGTTATGTCGATATTTCCAAAGCGGTAGAGAACGTTATTCCTGGCATTGTGGGCAAGGCGCTCATGCTCAATGTGTCTGCAGCCATACCGGCTGTTTTGCTGGGCGTTGGTTTCCCTGTCAATGCGCTCAAGGGTGTGCCCATGCTGGCGCGTACTGCCAGCCTGATCGCCCACATGAGCGAAGAGTTGGACAACCCGATTGGTTTTGCGCTTTCAAACGAAGCGGTTGCCCATGAAGAATATACCGGCAGCGTTCCGGCAGGGTTTGTGGCCAGCGATTAAGACGGGCCGCTGAAGTTGATCATCCATTTTTACAACCGGAGATAAGGTATGAAACTGTTGAAGCTTTGGGTTACTTTTGCCGCCACCAGCGCTTGCATGGCACTGGTGCCAGTTGTTGCGCAGGCACAAAATTCAGCGCCGATTCGCATCGGCAGCACGTTGGCGCTGACCGGCCCTTTGTCCGCAACTGCCATGACGCACAAACTGGTCGGTGAAATTTATGTTGAGCAGCTCAATGCGCGCGGTGGTTTGTTGGGCCGCAAGGTCGAGTGGATCGTCAAGGATGATCAATCCAAGCCCGATTTGGCCCGCACCATGTACGAGCAATTGGTCACCTCCGACAAAGTCGATCTGCTGATGGGCCCGTATGCCACCGGCGCGATTTTGTCGGCGATGGGTGTTGCTCAGCGCTACAACAAGGTGTTGGTACATCACACCTTCGGCATTCCTTCGCTTTCAAAATACGACATGGCTTTCCCGGCTTGGTCGCTGGGTTCAGACCCCGGCAATACAGTTCCAAACTCGGTGTTTGACGCGTTGGCGGCTTCGCCGAAACCACCCAAAACGGTTGCCATCGTCACCAGCAAATTTCCGTCCATCCATTTCATGTCGTTGGGTGCGCGTGAAGTCGCCAAAAAGCGTGGCATAAAGGAAGTGCTGTTTCTCGAATGGGAATTTGGCAACCGCGATTTTGGCCCGATTGCCGCGCGCATCAAAGATGCCAAGCCAGACTTGGTCTGGATGGGTGATATCGCATTGGAAGGCAACATGTTGCTGGATGCGATGAAAAAGATCGATTACGTGCCACCGTTGCACTTTCATACCTATCCGGCGCCAGGGCCGATGACCAAATCACCCGACGGAAAAGGTGCGATTTCGCTCACGATATTTGAAGAACACGCCCCGTTCAGCGACAACGCACAAGGCGCTGCATTCATCAAAACATTCAATGACCGCGCCACCCTGGCGCGCCTGCCAGACACCACGGTCGAAGTGCAGGCCGCCGCGTCATTCTCGGCGTGGCAGATTCTGGAAGCCGGTGTGGTGGGGGCCAAAAGCCTGGACGACAAGGCCATTGCCGCCTTCATCAAAGCCAACCGCATTGACACCATCCACGGCAAACTGCGGTTCAATGGCCCAGGGAATTACGGCGACGACCTGATGAAAATCAAACAGGTTCAAAACGGCAAATGGGTTGTGGTGTGGCCTGCGAGTTACGCCGCAGGCAAGCTGCAAGTGCAGTAACAACCTTCATCACGACCGGACGCACGCAACACCATGGCCTGGCCCAGCTTTAACCTCCTTGCCCAATCGATTCTTTCGGGTATCTTCATTGGTAGCTTGTATGGCTTGGTGGGGCTTGGGCTGGGGTTGACGTGGGGCCTGTTGCGCCAGATCAACCTGGCGCACTTTGGATTTGTCTTTTT
>JANOVW010000147.1:0-3051 GCA_031417575.1 Rhodoferax sp.
CTGATCTGGTGGGCGTGCTCTGAACTCAGCGTGCCGCCCATGTCGCGCAGGCCTTTTTTGCGTACCTGCTGCAAGCCCCAGCCCTTGGGGTCGCCGGTGCGGTAGTTGGCAAAAATGTTGGGGTAGGCAGACCAGTCGAACACGCCGGTATCGGTAACGGCACCACCCAGTGCTGCGCCATGGCCGGCAATGGTTTTGGTGAGCGAGTTGATGACCAAACCAGCGCCCACCGTCTTGGGCAAAAACAGCCAGGGCGAGGTGATGGTGTTGTCCACCATGTAGAGCAGGCCGTGCGCTTTGCACAGCGCACCAATGCCCGACAAATCGGGCACCTGGGTGGCCGGGTTGGCGATGGTCTCGACAAAAACCATGCGGGTGTTGGGCTGAATGGCGGCGGCAACGGCATCTGTTTTGGTGGCATCCACCATGCTGACCTGGATACCCAAATCGCGCAGGGTGCCAATCAGGCTGTTGGTGTTGCCAAATACGAATTGGCTGGAAATCAGGTGATCGCCTGCCTTGAGCAAGGTCAAAAACAAGGCGGTAATGGCGGCCATGCCGGTGGCAAAGCTGATGCTGCCGACACCCTGTTCCATTTGCGTGATTTTGGCTTCCAAGGCAGCTGTGGTCGGCGTGCCTTGGCGCGCGTAGTTGAAGCCACCCTTGATGCTGCCCTGAAACACGCCGATCAGGTCTTCAACCTTCTCATAGCCGTATTGCACCGAAGTGTGAATGGGTTTGTGAATGCCGCCATGCTCGACGCCAAAGTGTTGGTCGGCGTGTACGTTGATGGTGGTGAATCCGGGTTTCGTCATGGCACAAATATACAGAAATAGTCAGTTTTAAACAGGGCAATACCTGGTTGCGTTCAAGCCACCTTCACGCAGGCCTTACGCAGCGGTCAGGCGCCCCTGATCGAGGCGGAATTGTCGCTGGCAACGCGCCGCCAGGTCTGCGTCATGGGTGACGACGACAAAGGCGGTGCCTTGGTCACGCGCCAATTGCAGCATCAAATCAAAAACACCCTGGGCTGTTTGGCGATCCAGGTTGCCGGTGGGCTCGTCGGCCAGCACGCAGGCGGGCTGGGCCACCAGGGCGCGGGCGATGGCTACGCGCTGGCGTTCACCGCCTGAAAGTTCTGATGGACGATGATGCAGGCGATCACTCAGCCCCACCAAAGCAAGAATCGCCGCCGCCGCCCGCGCAGCTTGCGCACGCGGTGTACGGCGAATCCACAGGGGCATGGCGACGTTGTCTTGCGCGGTGAATTCGGGCAACAGGTGGTGAAACTGGTAGACAAACCCCAGCTGGCGGTTGCGCAACTCGCCTTGCTGCGCCGCGTTCAGGCGGGTCAGTTCTTGGCCGTGGATTTGCACCGTGCCGCTACTGGGTGCGTCCAGCCCGCCCAAGAGGTGCAGCAAAGTGCTCTTGCCGGAGCCCGAAGTGCCCACAATGGCAACCGTGTCACCCGCGTTGACTTGAAGATCAACACCTTGCAAAACGGTGACATCCAGCGGACCTTCGTGGAATCGCTTGGTGAGGCCAGCGGCCACAAGTACCTGGGTTGTCATGGGCAAACCTCGAGCGCCGCCGGGCCGCCCCTAGGTGAGAGGGCCCCCTCGAGGGGCAGCGAACCACACGAAGTGGGGAGCGTGGGGGTCAGGTTATTCATAGCGCAACGCCTCCGCTGGATTTACCTTACTGGCCCGCCAGCTCGGGTAAATCGTCGCCACAAACGCCAGCACCAGCGAAATCACGGCAATCGGCAGAATATCGGCCTGTTGCGGGTCACTCGGCATGCGGCTGATGAGGTAAATGTCTTTGGGCAAAAAATTGGCGCTCAGGAGGCGCTCCAAAAAGGGCACGATCACGTCGATGTTGTAGGCGATGCCCAGGCCAAGCAGCAACCCGGCCAACGTACCCACTACGCCCACCATGGCCCCTTGCACAACAAAGATACCCATGATGCTGGCGGGGCTGGCCCCCAGCGTGCGCAAAATGGCGATATCGGCGCGTTTGTCGGTTACGGTCATGACCAACGTACTCACCAAATTGAATGCGGCTACCGCAACGATGAGGGTGAGGATGATGAACATCATGCGTTTTTCGAGCTGTACAGCGGCAAACCAGGTGCGGTTTTGGCGTGTCCAGTCGCGCACCACGGGTCGGCCTGAGAGCGTGGCACCCAATTCAGCCCCGACTTCACGGGCTTTTTGCAGATCACGCAGCTTGACGCGCACGCCGCTTGGGCCTTCCAGACGGAATATTTTGGCGGCATCATCAACATGCAACATGGCCAGGCCGGCATCGTATTCGTAGTGGCCGGAATCAAACAGGCCCACCACGGTCATTTGCTTCAGGCGCGGCACCACGCCTGCCGGGGTGACCTGGGCGCTGGGCGCAATCAGCGTGACCGAATCGCCCGTGCGCACCCCGAGTGACCGCGCCAGTTCAGCCCCCAAAACAATGCCAAACTGGCCCGCCTGCAACCGCGCCAGTGATGTTTTTTGCAGCGCGGCCAGCTCTGTCACCTCAGGCTCCAACGCCGGATCTATGCCCCGAATCACGGCACCTTTGAGGTCTTCCCCACGCCCAATGAGGCCCTGCGCGGCTATGAACGGCGCCGCGCCCATGACTTGCGGGTTGGCCTTGATTTCCGTCAGGGTTTTGGCCAAATCTGGCAAGGCGGCGCCATCGGGGGCCAGCACTTCAATGTGGGAGATCACCGACAACATCCGCGCGGTGACTTCTTTTTGAAAGCCGTTCATCACACTGAGCACGATGATCAGCGCGGCCACGCCCAGCGCAATGCCGAGCATCGAGACACCCGAAATGAATGAAATGAACCCGTTGCGTCGTGTGCTGCGGCTGGCCCGCGTGTAGCGCCAGCCAAGAATGAGTTCATAGGGGAGTTGCATGGGCACGATTGTCGTTGATGCCCACAGGCGCTCGCCCCGCTTGGCCGACAATCCATGCTATGCACCTTTTGATCCCTTTTGCCGCTTGTCTGCCACACGATTGCCAACAAGTCTGGGCCAGCCTGAATCTGCC
>JANOVW010000148.1:0-3422 GCA_031417575.1 Rhodoferax sp.
TACCTAAGGCCTCGCAAACGATGTGCATGGAGTTGGACGTGCCCATGCCCGAACACACGCCCGGCGAGCGAGTGGCTTCGCGGCTCATGCCGATCACGGTGTCCACGTCCATCGCGCCGGTAACAACATGCATGGCACCGATAAACACTTCTTCAATGTCGCAGTGATGGCCTTGGTAACTGCCACTGGCCTGGTAACCGCAGGGCACGACGACGCTGGGGATGTTGAGCTTTGCTGCGGCCATCAACTAAGCTTGCGTTGGGTCAAGGGTTTTTCTTTCTCGTTATCGTTACAACGCCATTCGTTGCATCGACTTTCACCCAATCACCGGTCTGGATGACGGTGAGCGGATCGATGTCGAAGTCGGTCATGGCGGGGGCGTGGCTGACGACGGCACCGAGTGCGATTTTGGTGGACATTTGGTTGAACAGCCAAGCCGCAGGGCCTGTGCCCATCACGCGAGCCACATGGAACTGCGCCGACCAGCCCGATGAGCCTTTGGCCCCCGGGAACACCAGCACCTTGCCGGTAAAACACTGGCCCCGCAACTCGTGGCGGGTTTCCACCACGGTGCCCGTGCGTGGGTCCACACCGCCCCAGCCTGAAATCGGGTCTTTGGTGACCATTGCTTCGGCTTCCACCATGCCAGGCACGACGCATCGACCCCGCAGGGTGAATGTTTGCGTTGACAACGGTGGGTTATCGTCAAGGGTGCTGGTCATGCCGACACCCACTTCCCGGTGCAGGCAGCATCCACGCACTGTGTGGTTGTGCCAAACCAGGCCTGCACCCCCAAAATGGCCGGTAAATAGTGGGCTTGTTTGGCAGAATCGAGGGCCACTACTTTGGTGCCAGGCGGCACGGCGCGGCTCATGGCGGAGCATGAATCGGTCATGATTTTCCCGCCCGCAGCTTCAATGATTTGGGTGTAGCCGTTGCGATCCGCCAGGGCCTTGATGCTGCGCGGCGTAAAAATCCACAATGCCGAGTTCACATGTACTTTGCGCCCTTCGATCAGTTGGGCGGCTTCCCATATTTGCTCAATGGTGTAGTGCGGGCAACCCAGCATGACGTAATCGACATCCCGGTCGATGCCAAAGGCGTTGATCCGTTCAAAGGTTTCGCGCCGCTCATTGGCACCGAAGTGCCTCACTTCCTTGAGCGTGCGCCCACCTGTCGCCTGTTCCAAGGTGTTGGCCTCGGGCGTTACGCCAACCAGATGAAACAACTCGACGCCCCCTGACGACGAAGCGGCCGCACCAAAGTGTTTGAGCCGCGGCAAATTGGGTGCCGCGTTGAAAACATTCCTGGCATGAATGACGGCAACCCGGTCTTGCACCCAGTCACCCATCCAGTAGCCCAACAAACCCCAATCTTCAACGCTGGTCACCGGTATGTCCAGCTCGACGCCCAGCGTGGCCAGGCGCGGTTCGTCCAGGTGGTAGCCCCAATTCGGGATGCGGCAGGTCAGCATGGCCGAACTGGTGCTCTCGCGGCCCTCGGTGTTGGTACGTGCGCCCAGCACTGAATTGGCAAATACCACGGCGCTCGATTCCATCCAGGCCAAATGCTCGCCGCGCGTCGGCACATTGCCCACCTGATACGGTGTGCAGGTGTTCATCATTTGCACACCCATTTTGGCGGCCATTGCTTCGGATTTTTTGTAGAACTGCACCATTTGTTCGGTCACGCCCATCTCCACCGGATGATGGGGATCAAAGCCGAGTTGCAAATGGGAGCTGAAGGCGCGAACTTTGGGTACTTCTACGATCTCGGTGGTATCGAGGTTGAACTCGCTGAAAACAGCATTCAGACCTCCGGATTCGCCACCTTGTTTCAGCGCAAAGTCGCGCATGAAAGGTGTGGTGGCAGTGACTGTGCCGCAAACGTTGCGTGTTTCTACAAAATCCCCAGCGCCCAATGCTTCGCCGTAGCGGATCAGCAGATCCATGGCACGGGCCACGGCATTGCCGTCGCGTCCGTCGCGCATGGCTTTTTCTTCGTTGGTGAGTTTCATGGCTTAGCGCTTTCGGACGGCGCACGCAAGTTGCCGCCGATTTGCGCGGTGATGGTGGCCACCATGGCTTGCAAAGCGGGCGCCACTTCACTGTGCAAGCGTTGGGTAGAAAATTGAAAAGCCGGCCCGCCGCAGTTGAATGACATCACCTGCCCCTGCGGGTCTTGCGCCGCGACTGACACGGAGTTGATTTCTGCATGGAATTCGCCCGCCGAGACGCAGTAGCCGCACTGGGCATGTTGCGCCAAGGCGCTTTGCAAGCCCGCATCCAGGGCCGCCCATTCGCTGCCCCGGGTCAGCCGAAGCGAAGCCACCAGGCCGTCGCGTTCGAGTGAGGCCAAATGCGCCAAATAGGCGCGGCCCAACGCCGAGTTGGGCAACGGGATGCGCGAGCCCACGTCCAGGCGTGCCGACAACATGGTGTTTTGCGCTTTGCAGGCTTCGATCAGTACCATCTCCAAGCCGTCGCGCACAGCCAGGTAGACCGAACCACCCGTCGCGTCGGCGAGTTGTTGCATGGGGCCTCGGGCCACGGCACGAACGTCCAGGCCCGACAAAAAAGTGCGCGCCACCGAGACCGCCGCCGCACCCAACCCAAACCGCTCGCCCGCGGCATCTGCCTGCAACCAACCATGCTGTGCCAACGTGGCCGCCAGACGAATGACCGTGGGGCGCGGTATGCCGCTGATGCGGGCCAGGTCTGCCGCACTCAATGAGCGTCGCACCGGGGTAAAGCATTGCAATAACGATAGCCCGCGGTCCAGGGCGCTTACGGTGTCGGGCGATTTGGCAGCAGCCACTGCCGGTGGCCTGGCCTGGCTCAATTTTGCAGGGTTCAGCGTCGTCACTTGGCCATTTCCACGGCCGGTGCAGATGCCGTTGCTGGCACCGAGTTGCCTGGCCGCAAAAACACACCTTGCTGCAGCAAAGCCTGCTGCAATTCGGCCATGTCCACTTGCCGTGGCTGCACGCCGTGCTTCACCGCCAGCGCAGCCGCAACGCCAGCGGCTTGGCCGGTGATCCAGCACTGCGGAATCTCGCGCATGAAGCCGTGGGAATTGCGGTCGCAGCTGACGTGGCGGCCTGGGGCCAGCAGGCCGTCAAGGCTTTGCGGCACGATGGCACCATAAGGAATCGAGATGTTGGGGAACTTGGGCGACACGGCTGGCGACACGCCAATTTCTGTCGGCAACGCTTCGCCGTCGGCCCAGCGACTGCGCAACACCGCGTCCACGCCCGTCAGCCTGCGCGCGTGGCGCACGCCAATTTGCGGCGCGCTCAACATCAAAAAGGCGTTCTCAAAACCCGGTGCGTGTGCGCGGTAAAAATCCAGGTGATTGGCCATGGCGCGGTGCGACTTCACCTCAACGGTGGTGAGGTCGTCTACGTCCAACGCCGAATAGCC
>JANOVW010000149.1:0-2461 GCA_031417575.1 Rhodoferax sp.
TCATCCCAGGACTTGCTGCGAAAACCCTCGGTCGGCAGGCCCGCTTTGGCCAGAAACTCGAGTGCAAATGGGTTAACCGTGCCGCCCGGATGGCTACCCGCCGAAAACGCCCTGAAACGGCCTTTGCTGAGCCCGTTCAACAGGCTTTCACCCAAAATGCTGCGGGCCGAGTTGCCGGTACACAAAAACAGGACGTTAAAAACCTTGTCGCTCATGGGAAACCTCGCAAATGGTTAAAAAAACAGGAAGGGCATGCTGATGGGGTGTTCGATCAGCAGCACGGGACGGCGTCAGCGGAGTCAGTGGCACAGGCTGCGCCACCGCAACAGTTATCGGTCAGGTAGGCGATAACCGCATTCATGCTGTCGAAATGAGCGGCGTAGTAAATTTTTCTGCCGTCGGGGCGTTGCAGCAGCAGGTTGACGCCAGTCAGCTCCTTCAAATGGAAAGTGAGTGCCGAGGGCGCAATCAGCAGCTTATCTGCGATGACACCGGCCGGCAGCCCGGCTGGCCCCGCTTCAACCAGCAACTTGAACACCGCCAAGCGGGCTTCGTGGGCCAGTGCGCTCAAGGCGCGTACCGCTTGGGTTGCATTCATCAATTCATTATTTCGTGAATTGATGAAGCTTTTATGACAGCGCCTATCCCCAAGCGTCGAACGCTCGGACGGAAGCAACCTCAATACAACGAATACCCCCCATCGATCAAAAATGAATCGCCCGTGTGGTACGAAGAGGCGCTGCTCATCAGGTAGACGGCTACACCGCCAAAATCGGCCGGGGTGCCCCAGCGGCGGGCGGGGATGCGGGGGAGCACGTTCTCCTGGAACTTGGGGTTGCTGGTGGCGTTGGCGGTCATGTCGGTTTCGATCCAGCCGGGCAGCACGCTGTTGGCGCGAATCCCGTGGCGGGCCAGCTCGACGGCCAGGCCGCGCACCATGGAGACCATGCCGCCTTTGGTGGCGCCGTAGTGTTCGGAGCGTGCAGCGCCGTGCAACGCGGCGAGGGAGGCCGTGCCCACCAGCGCGCCGCCCTTCCAGGTGGGGTCGGATTTGGCGCGTTCCACCATGTGCCGGGCCGCCACACGGAAGGTGTAAAACGCGCCATCGAGGTTGACGCGCATCACCCGGCGCCATTCGTCGCTGGCCATGTCGATGAAGGCCTTGCCGCCGCGGCCACTCACGCCGGCGTTGGCAAAACAGGCATCCACCTTGCCCATGGCGGCTACGGTAGCGGCAAAGGTGGCGTCTACGGCGGCTTCGTCACCCACGTCGCAGACAAAGGTTTCGATGCGTCGGCCACTGTCTTGCAGCTTTTCTTTGGCGCTGGCATTTTTGGCGGCGTTGGTGCCCCAAATCGCCACGTCTGCACCCGCAGCGGCCAGGGCTTGGGCAAAACCCAGGCCGATGCCGCTGTTGCCGCCCGTCACCAGGGCCACCTGGCCGGTCAAATCAAAAGGGGTGTAGCTCATGGGTGTCTCCGTTGGGTTGTGGTTGTGGGGACAACTATACGGAAATGCGGTTGCCCGCCTGTCACCAGCGCGGCGGCGGGGTTACGCGGATGACAGCGTGGTTTGGGTCCATTCGCCGCGCCGAGCGGTCTGCGGCCCGGTCAGCACAAAACCGCGTTGCTGGCCTTGCGAATCGACAAAGCGCCAAACGCCCGGTTCAACGGTTTGCCATTCGCCCGGTGTACCCGGTGCCGGCGCCGCAACCAGGATGGGCAGCGCCGGGGTTTTGATGGCCACTGGCATGAGCGGAAAAGCCAGCGTTTCAGGACTGCTTTCGCCCCCGGAAATGGCTAACCGGGTGAGGTTTTTGGCCAGTACTTTTGCGGCCTGCATGATGGGCATGACATACGGCAAGCTGCGGTTGCCCGCGCTGGCGTACTGTGCGCCGTCGCCTAGCGCGTAGATGTGTGGGTCGCTGGTCGCCAAAGCGGTGTTGACGACGATACCGCGCTCGACCTGTAGCCCGGCGGCGGCGGCCAGCCGGGTATCGGCACGCAAACCAATCGCGCTCAAAACCAGGTCGGCTTCGAGCGTTTGGCCGCTGGAGAGCCCAACCCGCAACCCCCCGGCCTGGCTAAGATTGCCCGCCAGGGGTTCAACCGACTGGACGGTGGCCCCAAAATGCCAGGTAACGCCCAGTGCCGACAGGGCCGCCTGCAGCTGCAGGCTGGCTTGTGCAGGCAACAGCGCCGCCATGGGTGATGCGGCCGGGTCTGCCACCGAAACCTGATGTCCCCGGGCGGCCAAGTGATTGGCAATCTCGCAGCCAATCAGCCCTGCACCCATGATGACCTCGCGCTGTGGCGCGCCAACCTGTGTAAGCCGGGCATGACACACCTTGTAATCATCCAGCGAGTTGACCGACAGCACTTGGCCGGCCGCGCCGCCCGCTACCGGCACCCGGATCGGCTGCGCGCCGGTTGCCAGAACCAGCTGGCGGTAAGCCAGCCGG
>JANOVW010000150.1:0-11540 GCA_031417575.1 Rhodoferax sp.
AGTGTAGCCTGTGATGGTGCGGCCACCCTGCGACGAAGCAGTCCACGTCCGGTAAGCCACCAGCGCACCTTTAGGCGATATCGTACGGGTGGACCCGCTGGCCAGGATGACCAAAAAAAACGGCCCGAAGGCCGTTTTTAGTGGGGCTGCGACAACATCAAGCCGCAACGGATTCCGCCAAATCCGTGTACTCCTGAACCTTGTCGAAATTGAGGTACTGGTAGATTTTGCTGCCATCTTGGTTGATGACGCCCATGTCGGCCATGTATTCGGCTTTGGTGGGAATGCGGCCCAGCTTGGAGCAAATGGCGGCGAGTTCGGCGGAACCCAAATAAACGTTGGAGTTTTTGCCCAGACGGTTTGGGAAGTTCCGGGTGGAGGTGGAGAACACAGTTGCGCCCTCTTTTACCTGCGCCTGGTTGCCCATACACAAACTGCAGCCGGGCATTTCCATGCGTGCGCCTGCGCTGCCCAACACACCGTAGTGGCCTTCGTCGGAGAGCTGTTTCGCATCCATCTTGGTGGGTGGGGCCATCCACAGCTTCACAGGGATGTCGCGCTTGTTTTCAAGCAGCTTCGAGGCTGCACGGAAGTGGCCGATGTTGGTCATGCAGCTGCCGATGAAGACTTCATCAATCTTGCTGCCCGCCACTTCGCTCAGGGTCTTCACGTCGTCCGGGTCGTTCGGGCAAGCAACGATGGGTTCATGGATGTCGGCCAGGTCGATTTCGATCACGGCGGTGTATTCGGCATCGGCGTCGGCCTTGAGCAACTGCGGATCAGCCAGCCAGGCTTGCATGGCCTTGATGCGGCGGTTGATGGTGCGCACGTCTGCGTAGCCTGAAGCAATCATCGATTTGAGCAACGTGATGTTGCTGGTGATGTATTCGATGATCGGCTCCTTGTTCAAGTGCACCGTGCAGCCGCCAGCGCTACGCTCGGCCGAGGCATCGCTCAACTCAAACGCTTGCTCCACCTTCAGATCGGGCAAGCCTTCGATTTCGAGAATGCGGCCTGAAAAGATGTTTTTCTTGCCCTGTTTGGCTACCGTCAACAGGCCAGCCTTGATGGCGTAAAGCGGAATGGCATTGACCAGATCGCGCAGGGTGACGCCAGGCTGCATGCTGCCCTTGAAGCGAACCAACACGCTCTCGGGCATATCGAGCGGCATCACACCAGTGGCTGCACCAAACGCAACCAAGCCCGAGCCTGCCGGGAAGCTGATACCGATGGGAAAACGGGTGTGGCTGTCGCCGCCGGTGCCCACCGTATCGGGCAACAGCATGCGGTTGAGCCAGCTGTGAATGATGCCGTCGCCAGGGCGCAGGCTGATGCCGCCCCGGTTGGTGATGAACTGCGGCAGCTCGTGGTGCATCTTCACGTCGACGGGTTTGGGATAGGCCGCGGTGTGGCAGAACGACTGCATCACCAAGTCAGAGCTAAAGCCCAGGCAAGCCAGGTCTTTCAATTCGTCGCGGGTCATCGGGCCGGTGGTGTCTTGGGTACCCACAGAGGTCATCTTGGGTTCGCAGTAGGTGCCAGGGCGCACGCCCTGCTGATTGCCGTTGACCATGGGCAACCCGACAGAACGGCCCACCATTTTTTGGGCCAGCGTGAAACCTTTGTGGGTGTCAACCGGGCTGGTGGGCAAGCGGAACAGGGTGGACACCGGCAATTTGAGCGCCTCGCGCGCCTTCGCGGTGAGGCCACGGCCAATGATGAGCGGAATACGCCCACCGGCGCGCACTTCATCGAACAACACCTCACTTTTCACCGTGAACTCGGCGATCACTTTGCCGTCTTTCAGGGCTTTGCCGTCGTATGGGCGCAGTTCAATCACGTCGCCCATGTCCATTTGGCTCACGTCCAGCTCAATCGGCAAGGCGCCTGAATCTTCCATGGTGTTGTAGAAAATCGGGGCGATTTTGGACCCCAGGCAAACCCCGCCGAAACGCTTGTTCGGCACAAAGGGAATGTCTTCGCCAGTGAACCACAACACCGAGTTGGTGGCCGATTTGCGGCTGGAACCCGTGCCGACAACATCGCCAACGTATGCGACCAAGTGACCACGGGCCTTCAAATCGTTAATGAACTTGATGGGACCGCGTTTGCCTTCTTCTTCGGGCGTCACACCGGGGCGGCCGTTTTTGTGCATGGCCAGCGCGTGCATCGGGATATCGGGTCGGCTGAAGGCATCCGGTGCGGGGGAAAGATCGTCCGTGTTGATCTCGCCTGCCACCTTGAACACGCTCAGGGTGATGGACTTTGGCACCTCGGGGCGCGAGGTGAACCACTCGGCATCAGCCCAGCTTTGCAAGACGGCCTTGGCGAAGGCATTGCCCGCCTCGGCTTTTTCTTGCACGTCATGAAACTGATCAAACATGAGCAAGGTTTTCTTCAGGCCATCAGCGGCGGTTTGCGCAACGGTGGCGCTGCTGTCACCCAGCAAATCAACCAGCGGGCTGATGTTGTAGCCGCCCAGCATGGTGCCCAACAATTGGGTGGCATGTTCACGAGAAATGAGGGCACAGCTTTCGGTGCCATGTGCCACTGCCGCCAGGTAACTGGCCTTGACCTTCGCCGCGTCATCAACACCCGCCGGCACGCGGTGGGTAATGAGTTCGACGAGCGCAGCCTCTTGCCCTTTGGGTGGGCTTTTAAGGAGCTCGATCACCTCGCCGGTTTGGCGGGCCGACAGGGGCAAGGGCGGAATGCCCAAGGCGGCGCGCTCTGCTACGTGGGCTGCGTAAGTGGAAAGAAAATCATTGGACATTTCAATACTCCTGATAACTGTAAAGTAAAAAAGCGCTATTAATTACGTAACAATTGCACAATATGATATAATTTTAATAGTAAATATGCATAAATTAAATTGATATTCACACCAAATTTACAAATAAATAAAAATCTATGACAAAAACACGCGGGCCTCAGCCGGAAGCGCTTGCCCAGTTTGCATGGCGCGCTCCAACACCTGCCAAAAATAACGGTAACTGGCGCGGTCATGCAAGCGCCCGTCAACGCTGATAGGGGCCCACTGCGCTCGCTGTGCGGCCAGCACAATTCTGGTGGCTTCTTCAATCTCTTGCCCGCCTGGGGCCATCGCCGCCAGAATGGGCCGAATCTGGCTGGGGTGAATGCTCCAGAGCCGCGTAAAACCAAACTCGCGGGATGCCCGCACAGCCGCTGCTTGCATCGCTTGGGCATCACTGAATTCGGTGATGACGCTGTGCGACGGCACTTTGCCAGACGCATGGCAGGCGCTGGAGATTTCCAGTTTGGCGCGGGTGATAAGCGGGTGGTCAAACTGCCCGGGTTTGCCCGCAGAGCTGACAACATCCATGGCAGAAACCGGGATGGCGCCGCCATGGCTGGAGATGAAATCCATCATGCCAAAACTCAACGACTGCACGCGCGGGTGCGCGGCGATGGCAAAAGCGTTGTGCACGGCATGCGCCGATTCGATCAGCGCATGAACCGGGATGGGCCGCTGACGCTTCAGGCCGGCCGCTTGTGCAGCCGCGTCAATCGCCCGCACCGCCCGTTCGATATCGTCTACAGACTCAGCCTTGGGAATCATCAAGTGGCACCACACATCGCCGGCGCCGCCCACCAAGGTCTGGATGTCTTGCTGGAAAGCCGGATGATCGACCGGATGCACGCGGGCGGCAATTCGGGCAGAACCAGTGACCGCCTGATTTGCCAGTGCCACTACCAGTTGGGCATGTTCGGCCTCGCGCCCCGAGGGCGCACCGTCTTCACAATCGAGCGTCACGTCAAACACGCACCGGCCAAACTCTTGCGCCATCTGTGCTTGCAGCGCCAGGCTTTTGACCATGCGCGCTTCAACCCCGCTGTAATGGTCACAAACCGGCAGCGAACCTATCGCAGCCTGCGCTCCGAGAAGGACTTCCCTAGGGTGCATGGTTAGACGCGCCCCCACGCTCCGCCGCTATGCGGGTCGCTGCCCCCCAAGGGGGCTAATTTTTCTAGGGGCGGACCGTCGAAAAATTGAGCCTTAGAGTGGATCACTCGGCAGATCCTTACAACAGGTGCGAAACCCCGGCCTGCTCTTCCTGCAATTCCTTCAGGGTTTTGTTGATGGCCGCCTGGCTGAATTCATCAACCGGAAGGCCTTCGACCAACTTGTATTCACCCGCGGTGCAGGTGACGGCGAAGCCAAACATGGTGTCTTGCGGAATGCCGTATTGGCCATCTGACGGAATACCCATGGTGACCCATTTGCCGTTGGTACCCAGCGCCCAATCCCGCATGTGGTCGATGGCCGCGTTGGCCGCCGAAGCTGCACTTGAAACCCCGCGCGCCTCGATGATGGCCGCACCGCGTTTGCCCACGGTGGGCATGAACGTGTTGGCGTTCCAGTCGTGGTCGTTGATCATGTCTTTCACGCTGGCACCATTGATTTGGGCAAAGCGGTAATCGGGGTACATGCTGGGTGAATGGTTGCCCCACACCACCATTTTTTCGATGTCTGCCACGGCCTTGCCGGTTTTGCTGGCCAGTTGCGACAGGGCGCGATTGTGGTCCAGGCGCAGCATGGCGGTGAAGTTTTTTCGCGGCAGATCAGGGGCGCTTTTCATGGCGATCCAGGCATTGGTATTGGCCGGGTTGCCCACCACCAGCACCTTCACGTTGCGGCTGGCCACCGCATTCAGGGCTTTGCCTTGGGCAGTGAAAATCTGCGCGTTGGCGGCCAGCAGGTCGGCGCGCTCCATGCCCGGGCCACGTGGGCGCGAACCGATCAGCAAGGCGTAGTCAACATCTTTAAAGGCCGTCATCGGGTCGCCATGGGCTTCCATGCCTGCCAACAGCGGGAAGGCGCAATCCTGCAACTCCATCATTACGCCCTTGAGGGCTTTTTGCGGGCCTTCCACCGGCACCTCGAGCAGGCTCAGGATGACCGGCTGGTCTTTGCCCAGCATTTCGCCTGAGGCGATGCGAAACAAAATGGCATAACCGATTTGACCTGCAGCGCCGGTAACGGCAACGCGGACGGGCTTTTTGCTCATGGAAAACTCCGAAAAGTGGGTAAAAAGAAGGACAAGAAATACTCGCGAGAGTTTACTCTGGAAAACACCTAGTGACCATCAATTCTTATGTCTTATATAAGATATTCCTGTAACATCGGGGTGTCATGATTTCAGCGCCTGCCTTCAGCCCTCTCTACCAGCAAATCAAAGCCTTGCTCCTGCAAAGCCTCTTGGCACTGGAGTGGAAACCGGGCGAGGCAATTCCCAGCGAATTCGATTTGGCCGCGCGATACCGTGTGAGCCAAGGCACGGTGCGCAAGGCAATTGATGAGCTGGCGGCGGAAAACCTGTTGGTCAGGCGCCAGGGCAAAGGCACATTTGTCGCCACCCACATCGAGCAACAGTCGCAGGTCCGCTTTCTCAAGCTGATCCCCGACAGTGGCGATGCCAGCCGCGACGGCCCTGCGCAGCGCACCATCATCGACTGCAAGCGCCTGCGCGCTTCGACCGAAGTGGCGCGCGCCTTGGGCATTCGCGCCGCCGATGCGGTTCTGCAGGTGCGCCGGGTGTTGGCCTATGGCGGTGTGCCGACCATCCTGGAAGATATCTGGCTGCCCGGTGGCCCGTTCAAAGGGCTCACCGCTGAAAGATTGAGCCAGTACCACGGCCCCATGTACGCCCTGTTTGAAACCGAATTTGGCGTGCATATGGTGCGTGCCGTCGAAAAAATTCGTGCCGTATTACCTGAAAAAGACCAAAGTGTGCTCCTGAAAATAGAGCAAACAACGCCCTTGCTCAGTGTAGAACGCGTCGCTTACACCTACAACAATACACCCATGGAAATGCGGCGGGCCCTGTACCTGACCGACACCCACTTTTACCGCAACGAACTGAACTGACACCGGCCGTCAAGAATTAATTCGGCACGCTCGCGGCCTTTTATGCTGCATTGCAATAGAATTTTGGCCAGCGACGCATTCTGGTTCGCAAGAGTTACCAAGTAGTTACCAACGTGAAAGCCCTTCCATGACAGAGCTGGCCAATCCCGCCAAAGCCAAGCGGCCTGAGTTTCGCAACATCAATGTGTTCACGGATTTGCCGTCTTACCGGCTGCCAGCGGCGGGCCTTGTGTCCATCCTGCACCGGGTCAGCGGTTTTTTGATGTTTTTGCTGCTGCCTTTCATCATCTGGATGTTCGACACCTCGATTTCCAGCGAAATTTCCTTCGGCCGGTTCACCTCGGTGTTTGACCAGGGTGTCTGGATTTTCGGCGGCTGGTTCATCAAGCTGGTCGCCCTGTCGCTCATCTGGGCCTACCTGCACCACTTTATTGCGGGGTTGCGGCACCTGTGGATGGACATCAGCCATTCGGCCACGACCAAAGAGTTTGGCAAAAGTTCGGCCATGGTGACGTTGGTGCTCAGCTTGGGCCTGACCGTGATTTTGGGTGCCAAATTGTTTGGTCTGTACTGAATTCGCCGCATTTGCGCGTCTCTTCAACCCAGCCCGCTCCTTCAGACTCTTTTTTCAGGCAAAACCATGGCAGTCAATTACGGTTCCAAACGCATCGTCACCGGTGCCCACTATGGCTTGCGCGACTGGCTCGCCCAGCGCGTCACCGCCGGCCTTATGGCACTTTTCACGCTGGTTTTGTTGGTGCAAGTGCTGGTCAGCAAGGGCCCGGTTGGTTATGACCAGTGGGCCGGCATTTTTTCCAGCCAGTGGATGAAAGTGCTCACCTTCACGGTCATCATCGCCCTGATTTATCACATCTGGGTGGGCATGCGCGACATCTGGATGGATTACGTCACCAGCAGTGTGGCCCTGCGCCTCGGGTTGCAAATTTTCTCCATTGTTTGGCTGGTGGGTTGCGCGGGTTGGGCCATCCAGGTGCTCTGGCGCGTCTAGGGCAATCTGCCAGCTTAGGCCCTGATGTCCGCAAGTGCCAGCAAGTGCCCTGCTCCTCCTCACGAATTGAATTCCAATATTTCCCATGACCTACTCTCCCACCCAACGCAAATTTGACGTCGTCATCGTCGGTGCCGGCGGCTCCGGCATGCGCGCCTCGCTTCAGTTGGCGCGCGCCGGCCTGAATGTCGCCGTGTTGACCAAAGTTTTCCCAACCCGTTCACACACGGTAGCCGCGCAAGGCGGCATCGGGGCCAGTTTGGGCAACATGAATGAAGACAACTGGCACTACCATTTCTATGACACGGTGAAGGGCTCTGATTGGTTGGGCGACCAGGACGCCATTGAATACATGTGCCGTGAAGCACCCAATGTGGTGTACGACCTGGAACACATGGGCATGCCGTTTGACCGCAATCCGGATGGCACGATTTACCAGCGCCCATTTGGTGGCCACACCGCCAACTATGGTGAAAAAGCCGTCGAGCGCGCCTGTGCTGCTGCCGACCGGACCGGCCACGCCATGTTGCACACGTTGTATCAACAAAACGTAAAAGCCAAAACCAGCTTTTTCGTTGAATGGTTGGCGATGGATTTGATCCGCGATGCCGATGGCGACGTGGTGGGGGTGACCGCGCTCGAGATGGAAACCGGCGAACTGCACATCCTGCAAGCCAAAACCACCTTGCTGGCCACGGGTGGCGCAGGGCGTATTTATGCGGCATCTACCAATGCCTTCATCAACACCGGTGATGGCTTGGGCATGGCCGCACGCGCGGGCATTCCGCTGGAGGACATGGAGTTCTGGCAGTTCCACCCCACGGGTGTACACAACGCTGGTGTGCTGCTCACCGAGGGTTGCCGTGGCGAAGGCGCGATTTTGCGCAACAGCAACGGCGAACGTTTCATGGAACGTTATGCGCCCACCTTGAAAGACCTGGCCCCGCGCGATTTTGTCTCGCGCTGCATGGACCAGGAGATCAAGGAAGGCCGGGGTTGCGGCCCCAACAAGGATTACATCAACCTGGACATGACGCACCTGGGAGCAGAAACCATCCTGAAGCGCCTGCCCTCGGTGTTCGAAATTGGCCATAACTTTGCCAACGTCGAAATCACCCGGGAGCCGATCCCCGTGGTACCCACCATCCATTACCAGATGGGCGGCATACCCACCAACATCCACGGCCAGGTGGTCACACAAAATGACGACAACCAGAGCGTGGTCGTCAACGGCTTGTATGCGGTGGGCGAATGCTCTTGCGTCAGCGTGCATGGTGCCAACCGCCTGGGCTCCAATTCACTGCTGGATTTGCTGGTTTTTGGCCGCGCGGCAGGCAACCACATTGTCGAGTTCAACAACAAGAACAAGCTGCACAAAACCCTGCCCGCCAATGCCGCAGATGCCAGCATTGCCCGCCTGGAACGACTTGACAACGCCTCTGGCGGCGAATACGCGCAAGACGTCGCCAACGACATCCGCAGCACCATGCAGCTTCACGCCGGCGTGTTCCGCACCCAGGCTTCTATGGACGAAGGTGTGGCAAAAATTGCGGCCTTGCGTGAACGCGTGGCCAAGATTGGTTTGGGCGACAAGTCGCGCATCTTCAATACCGCCCGTATTGAAGCACTTGAAGTCGAAAACCTGATCGAAGCCGCCGAAGCGACCATCGTGTCTGCAGCGGCCAGGCGCGAAAGCCGTGGGGCCCACAGCGTTGACGACTACGCCGATTCTCCCAAGTACCCGAACGGCCGCAATGATGACGAATGGCACAAACACACCCTTTGGCACAGCCAGGGCAACCGCCTCAGCTACAAACCCGTGCAGATGAAACCGCTGACGGTGGAGAGTGTTCCACTCAAAACCCGCACGTTCTGACCCGCCCACCCTCCATTCAGCAGAGCAAGCAGAGTAAAAACCATGGCAAAACGCACCTTCTCCATCTACCGCTACGACCCGGACAAAGACAACAAGCCCTACATGCAGACCATCGATGTAGAACTGGACGGCTCCGAGCGCATGCTGCTGGACGCGCTGATGAAGCTCAAGGCGATCGACCCGGCTATCTCATTCCGGCGCTCTTGCCGCGAGGGCGTGTGCGGTTCGGACGCGATGAATATCAACGGCAAAAATGGCCTGGCTTGCCTGACCAACATGCGCACGCTGACCGGCACCATTGTGTTGAAGCCGCTACCTGGCCTGCCGGTTATCCGCGATTTGATCGTGGACATGACGCAGTTCTTCAAGCAGTACAACTCCATCACGCCCTACCTTATCAACGACACCATTCCGCCCGAAAAAGAGCGGCTGCAAAGCCCGGAAGAGCGCGACGAACTCAACGGCCTGTATGAATGCATCTTGTGTGCATCATGCTCCACAGCCTGCCCCAGCTTTTGGTGGAACCCGGACAAATTTGTCGGCCCGGCTGGCTTGTTGCAAGCCTATCGCTTCATCGCCGATTCGCGCGACCATGCGACGGCTGAACGCCTGGACAACCTGGAAGACCCCTACCGTCTGTTCCGCTGCCACACCATCATGAACTGTGTGGACGTGTGCCCAAAAGGATTGAACCCGACAAAAGCAATTGGCAAGATTAAAGAGATGATGGTGCTGCGCACGGTCTGATATGGCCCCCACGCTTGTCACTTCGTGTACTGCGCTGCCCCAAAGCGCAGGCGTGCCCGGCGCTTCGCTTGTGCAGGGGGCCGTGGCCGCTTTGGGAGCGGCCCGGCAGCGGCCAAACGTTGACGAAACCATCGGAGCGCGTGAACTGAGCAAACTCAAATGGCGCTGCCGCCGGGGATTGCTGGAAAACGACCTCTTCATCGAGCGATTCTTCAAACGCTTTGAAGGCGGCCTGACCCTACACCAGGCCCTTGGCCTCACGCAGCTGATGGAGTTGGGGGACAATGATTTGCTCGATTTGCACCTGTCACGCAAAGAGCTGGAAGACCTTCCCGACGCCCCGCAGGGAGGGGATGCGCAAGAAGTTTTGAAAATGTTGAGAACCGCAAGTTGAAAGGCAAAAAATGAAACTCTCCGATAACAGGGCCACGCTGTCGTTCAGCAACGGCAAACCGAGCATCGACCTGCCCGTCTACCAGGGCAGTGTCGGCCCGGATGTGATCGACATCCGCAAGCTGTACGGGCAAACCGGCATGTTCACCTACGACCCCGGTTTCCTCTCGACGGCAGCGTGCGAGTCGGCCCTCACCTTCATCGATGGTGACAAGGGCGAGCTGTTGTACCGCGGTTACCCCATCGAACAGCTGGCCACCAATTGCGACTACATGGAAACCTGCCATTTGCTGCTGTATGGAGAGTTGCCTAACGCGCAAGGCAAGGCCAAATTCAGCAAACTGGTCTCCATGCACACCATGGTCAACGAGCAGATGCAGTTCTTCCTGCGCGGTTTCCGCCGCGACGCGCATCCCATGGCCATCATGACCGGCCTGGTCGGCGCGCTGTCGGCGTTCTACCATGACAGCACCGACATCAACAACCCGCAGCACCGCGAGATCGCCGCCATCCGCCTCATCGCCAAGATGCCAACACTGGTCGCCATGGCCTACAAATACACCGTCGGCCAGCCTTTCATCTATCCGCGCAACGACCTGTCCTACGCCGGCAATTTCCTGCACATGATGTTCGCCACACCGTGCGAGCCCTACACGGTGAGCTCGGTGCTGGAGCGCGCGATCGACCGCATCTTCACGCTGCACGCCGACCACGAACAAAACGCCTCCACCTCCACGGTGCGCCTGTGCGGCTCATCCGGCACCAACCCCTTTGCCGCCATCGCCGCGGGCGTGGCCTGCCTTTGGGGCCCGGCGCACGGCGGCGCCAACGAAGCCGCACTGAACATGCTCGAAGAAATCCAGCGCATGGGCGGTGTCGCCAAAGTCGGCGAGTTCATGGAGAAGGCCAAGGACAAAAATTCCGGCGTCAAGCTGATGGGTTTTGGCCATCGCGTTTACAAAAATTACGACCCTCGCGCCAAACTCATGCAGGAGACCTGCAAAGAGGTGCTGGCAGAACTGGGCCTGGAAAACGACCCCTTGTTCAAACTGGCGATGTCGCTGGAGAAAATTGCGCTGGAAGACGACTACTTCGTCTCGCGCAAGTTGTACCCCAACGTTGATTTCTACTCCGGTATCGTGCAACGCGCGATTGGCATTCCGGTGCCCCTGTTCACCGCAGTGTTCGCCCTGGCACGCACAGTCGGCTGGATCGCCCAGCTCAATGAAATGATTGGCGACCCGGAGTACAAAATCGGCCGGCCACGCCAGTTGTTCACCGGCGCCACCGCCCGCAGCGTCACCCCATTGTCGCAACGTTGAGGCCAGCGCTGAGCTCAATGGCGGGCTCAGCGCCGGCTTAGTGCCAGCTTAGTGCCGGCTCCGGCATTTGCTATACTATATATAGCATTAAACCTATATATTCTGACGGCCTTAGCCTGATTTCCTTTGTGAAAATATAAAACCCTCCGCCGGGGGCGCTGGAATCAGGTTTTGCTTTTCAGCAGGCCCGACAAGGCGGCAAACGGGTTGGGCTTGATGCCCGCAGCTTCGTCAAAGTCGGCGTCAACAGCGGTCATGGGCAACGCCGTTGGGCAGACGTCGTGGCGCGGAATCAGGGGCAAG
>JANOVW010000151.1:0-2114 GCA_031417575.1 Rhodoferax sp.
CAGGTTAGCTTGAGCCCCGGCGCTGCAGGCTGCCACCATCGCCAAAACGAAGGCATCAACGCTGCGCACAGGGAACCCGCGGCGCAACCGATCAGCGGCTGTAGCTGACACGGTAGATGGCGCCGAGCTGCTCGTCAGAGATCAGCATCGAGCCATCGGGCATCTGCATGGCGTAGGCCGGGCGGCCAAAAAAGCTGTCGGTACCGGGTGAGTGGAATCCACTCATGAAAGTCTGCATGCCAGCCGGATTGCCGTCTGCACCCAAGCGCACAAATTGCACGTCAAAACCAAGCTTGACGTGGCTGTTCCAGGAGCCTTTGCGCACCACAAACATGCCGTTTTTGTATTCAGGCGGGAACATGTTGCCGGTGTAGAACAGCACACCCATCACCGCCGCGTGTTGGCCCATTAACTGCGCCGGACGGGTCACACCGTCGCAGGCATTTTCTTTCTTCACGTCCGGGTCAACCACACCGTTTTCATGGCAATACGGAAAGCCGTAGTTCAACCCGGTGCGGGGCATGCGGTTGAGCTCGTCATGCGGGGTGTTGTCGCCCAACCAATCGCGGCCATGGTCGCTGAACCACATTTCTTTGGTTTGCGGGTGCCAATCAAAACCGACTGTGTTGCGCACACCGCGGGCGATCACTTCCATGTTGCGGCCATCGGGGTCGTAACGGCGGATTTGCGCATATTCAGGGGTGGGCAGTTCACAGATGTTGCACGGCGCTCCGAACGGCACATACAACTTGCCATCGGGTCCGAAGCGGATGTATTTCCAGTTGTGGTGCTGCTCTTTGGGCAGATTAAAGGCCGCCGTCATATCGACTGGTGCCACATTCGGATTGGTTTCGATGCCATCAAAACGCAAAAACTTGTCAATCGCCATCACGTACAGCGAGCCATTGCGAAACTCCACACCTGATGGCTGCGTGAGTTTGTCGACCACCACCCGGCTAGTGCGCTGGCCGTTGCGGTCGGCCACTTCGTACACCCGGCCCAGGCCACGGGTGCCCACATATACATTGCCATTGGGTGCGCGCACCATGGCGCGGCCACCTGGAATGCCAGCAGCCCATAGTTCGACCTTGAAACCGGCTGGCACCAAAATGCGCTCCAGGGGAATGTCAGCCGGCGCGGTGGCCGTGAGCTTGCCCGCCAAGGGTGCCAAAGTCGAGTTGGCCATGGCGGCTGAACGGCCCTGTTGCCACGCAGGTGGCGCAGCGGCGGCGGGCGCTGTGGCGGGCCCGGTTGCGCATGCAGCCAACAGGCTGGCGGCAGTAGCCGCCAAGGCCAACTTGGCCAGTCGGAAAGGTAGTGGGTTCACGCGGGTCTCCTTCTAGGTTTATGGGAACGGTTGTGGGAACGACATTTTTGTCGTCGTGCAATATAGCTGCCAACCCGCAACCCGCCAATAGGCACATGTCCCAAAAAGCCTGCCACAACAACTGAAAAACTGTTTTGCCCGTGCCAGCGCACCCGCAACCAGCGCTCAATGTTGCAAATCAGTTCCCGCAACCGAATGCATCGCCGAAGGCAATGAATGACCCATTGCAAACGCCGCAAACACGTCGGCATCATCCGAGGTAGTAGCCCGCTGCATGTCGCGTGGCCAGCGGGTGTCTTCGAACTCAGTGCCGCGGTGCATGGTGCAGCGGTTGTCCCACATCACCAGGTCTGCCACGCGCCACCGATGGGTATAGACAAACTGGCGCTGGGTGGCATGAGCCGTTAACGCCTGCATGAACTGCGCGGCGTCGGCGTCGGCCATGCCGTCGATCTTGCCCACGTGAGAGGCCATGTATAGCGTGGTGCGGCCTGAGTCGGCATGCACGCGCACGAGCGGGCGGCGCACCGGGGCGAAGGCGACCCGCTCGGATTCGGTGAACTGGGTAAAGCCCAATTTGCCGCGTGAATAAATCAGGGAATGTTCAGCCACCAGGTCGCGCAGGCGGTCTTTCAGGTTGGGGGGCAACGCCTCGTAAGCGGCCCGAAGATCGGCAAACTCGGTGTGGCCGCCCACGGGCGGGATGGAACGTGAGTACAACAGCGAGGCGCGCCCCGGGACGGGTTTGAACGAGCTGTCGGTGTGCCACAGGCGGTTGCCCATCTGG
>JANOVW010000152.1:0-1870 GCA_031417575.1 Rhodoferax sp.
TATTTATGGTTAAAATTATGAAAAAATCAAAAAAAGTATTCATCAAAACCTTCGGCTGCCAGATGAATGAATACGATTCCGGCAAGATGGTCGACGTCTTACATGCTGCTCAAGGGTATGAGGCCACCCAAGATGTCGACGAAGCGGATCTGGTGCTCTTCAACACCTGCTCGGTGCGCGAAAAAGCGCAAGAGAAGGTGTTTTCAGACCTCGGGCGCATCAAACACCTCAAAGCCAAGGGGGTGATGATTGGCGTGGGCGGTTGCGTGGCCAGCCAGGAGGGCGCCGCCATCATCGAACGCGCACCGTATGTCGACGTGGTTTTTGGCCCGCAAACCCTGCACCGCCTGCCCCAACTGCTGAGTGAGCGCAGGCTTACTTCCAAACCGCAGGTGGACATCAGCTTTCCCGAGATCGAAAAGTTTGACCACCTGCCGCCCGCACGGGTCGACGGTGCCACGGCATTTGTCAGCATCATGGAAGGCTGCTCCAAATATTGCAGTTACTGCGTGGTGCCCTACACCCGGGGCGAAGAAGTCAGCCGCCCGCTGGACGACGTTTTGGTCGAAATTGCCGGCCTGGCCGACCAGGGCGTCAAGGAAATCACCTTGCTCGGGCAAAACGTCAACGCCTGGCGGGCACCGCTGTCAACCCAAGTTGGCATCAATTTCGGTGAAATAGCCGATTTTGCGTTGCTTTTGGAATACGTTGCCGACATTCTTGGCATTGAGCGCATCCGTTACACCACCAGCCACCCCAATGAGTTCACCCCCTCGCTGATTGCCGCCTACGGCAAACTGCCCCAGCTTGTCAGCCACCTGCATTTGCCCGTACAACACGGCTCCGACCGTATTTTGATGGCCATGAAGCGCGGCTACACCGCCATGGAATACAAAAGCACCATCCGCAAACTGCGGGCGATTCGCCCCAACATGGCCATCAGCAGCGATTTCATTGTGGGTTTTCCGGGCGAAACCGACGACGATTTCAGCAAAATGATGAAACTGATCGACGATATCGGCTTTGATAACAGCTTTTCGTTCATTTTCAGCCCGCGCCCCGGCACGCCGGCGGCGGCACTGAAAGACGACACGCCGCATGACGTGAAGCTGCAGCGCCTGCACCAGCTGCAAAAAACCATCGATGCCAACATGAAACGCATCAGCGAGGGTATGGCTGGCAGCCTGCAAAAAGTGCTGGTTGAAGGCCCCAGCCGGCGCGACGCCAGCGAACTGATGGGCCGCACCGAGTGCAACCGGGCGGTGAATTTTGCGGCACCGTTGGCTGCGCATCCGCGGCTGCTGGGGCAACTGGTCGAGCTGCGGATTACCGAGGCGCGAACGTATTCATTGCGGGGTGAGTTGGTGGTCAACCTGGGTTGAGTTCAAACCTGCCAGCTTTTAAAACAACAAAAGCCGCGAACTTCGCGGCTTTTTTAATTGGTTTGGGGCTTGTTGGCTACGCGTGATGCGTGCGTTTAAGCACGGCGACGCCGCGCCACACCAATCGCCAGCAGGGCGGCACCCATCAGCAGCAAAGAGCCGGGTTCGGGAACCGCATTCGGGTTGGTTCCTGGGGTAAAGCTGGTCAGACCGAAGGAGTGGGTACTCCCATAGTCGGCTGCCGGGCAAAATTCATCCTCTCCGCACGACACCAGGGTACCCAAACTCCAATCACCCGATTGGTATGAGGTGAAATAAATCAGAGATTCTCCGACTGCTCCAGCTACCGAGAAATTTCGCGACTGGCCAGGGCCGTCACCTGGGAACACATCTCCGGGAAAATTTAACACACTCACGTAGTTGTCGGGCGTAATCGTAAACGGGTCAAACAAATTTGAGCCCGAATAGGAAAACGACAGAAAATTACC
>JANOVW010000153.1:0-15198 GCA_031417575.1 Rhodoferax sp.
TAAAATACTATAAAGAATTATATTTTAGGCGGTCAAGTGGCCCTAAAAAACGCCAAAAACTCTTCTTTGCGTGCATAGCCATCGGCTTCGCCCAGGGCCATCAGGGTTTGCACAAAATGCGGTTCAAACAACAAATAACTGGCCAGCACACCGCCGCCGCCATTCAAAATGCCCAGCCCGCTGAGCGCGTGCCGCGTGGCAATGGGCAGCTCGGTGATGTGGCGTTGGGCAATTTCATCAAGCGACTGCGAGGGTGAAATTGCCATCACATCGATGGCTTTGTAGGGCAAGGCCAAGGCGGCTTCACGTGGCAACTGCTTCATGGTGGCGGTGACGCGGCGGGTCTGCTCGACATCGGCGTGCAAGGTGTCGTGGAACACCGTTGCCAAGGTGTGCCCCATGATCGAACCCAGCGTCATGCCCTGGCCGCTGCTACGCCCTGGTTTGCTGAGAGTCGGGCGATCAGGTTGCCCTACGCCCACCACCAATATTTTGCGGGCCCCCAGGTGCATGGCCGGTGACAGCGGCGAAATCTGACGCATCGAGCCATCGCCAAAAAACTCGCGGTGGCCGTCGGCCCACAACGGGGTAGACGGGAACAGGAAGGGAATCGCGCTGGAGGCCATCAAATGCTCAATGGTGATGGGCGTGAACTCGGAACGCCGCCCGGGGCGGGCCCAGTTTTCCAGCGGTGCGCCTTTGAGCGCCTGGCAAAAGGTCCAATGGGTGCCGTTGCCGTAGCTCGATGCCGTAACGGCCAAGGCATCGATGGCGTAAGAGCGCAGGCCCTCTTCGATGTTGGGCAGCGATATCGCCTGGTGCAGCGTGTCTACCAACGGCAGGTTGTCCAGAATCGCGCCGTGCGCTTTGACTTGGCGCGAAATGCTCCAGGCGGCGGCAATCCGGCTGAAGCGTACCCAGCCCGATACATTGAGCCGGTAAACATCTTTGGAGCGCAAGTTGCCCCAAAATTTGGCCAGCAGGTCAAAAGCAGGCAACCCTTTGGTGGCCCAAGCCGCCAGGCTGGCCGCGTTGAGCGCACCGGCAGAGGTGCCCACCAGCACCTGAAACGGAAACGTTTTGGACACCGACGGATGCAGCCGGATGATCGAGGCCATCGCCTTGAGCACCCCAACCTGGTAGGCCGTGCGGGCACCGCCGCCCATCAGAACCAGCGCAGTGCTCGGCTGGGTGTAATGGCTCAAGCCAGAGGTGATGATGGTGTCCATACTCATACCGCCATTGTGGGGGAATTTTGGGTTGCGCGTGCGTTTTGCTGCTTGGCTGTTAGAGTCTGCGGATGACAGAGAAACGCGAGAACTGGTTATTGTTCACACTCGCCGGCATCCAGTTCACGCACATTCTTGACTTCATGGTCATGATGCCGCTGGGCCCGCAATTCACCCGAATTTTCGACATCAGTGATGCGCAATTTGGCCTGCTGGTATCGGCCTACACGCTGGCCGGGGGCCTCAGCGGCCTGGGCACCTTGCTCACTGCCCGCTGGATCGGCCGGCTGGCTGACCGGTTCGGCAAGGTGCGGTGTTTTCGGTGGTTGTGCGCAGCGGCCATCTTGCCCATGTTTGCCATCGCTTTGTTGCCCTGGGGCACGCCACTGTGGCTGGTTTTGGTCACATCAACCGTCTTTATGGCCTTCATGGGTGGGCGCATGATTCCCAGCATGGCCATCGTGACATCGACCGCCAACCCGGCAGCACGCGGCACCTTCATGACCCTGAACGCCTCGGTGCAGTCGGCCGCCATGGGTTTCGCGGCCCTGTTGGGCGGAAGCCTGATTGGGCGCACCGCAAACGGGCAGGTGCAAGGTTATTGGATGAACGCGTCGTTGGCCGCCATGGCGTCGCTCGCTGCCATTTGGCTGGCCGGCCGGCTTTTTTTGCATCAATCGGCACCAGTGCCAATGAAGTAAGCCACAAGCAGATATCAATTGGATAGCTAAAACTGCCGACCGACGGGTCAATATGCAAAACTTTGCATTTTTTTGCGCCTTTTTCGGCTTTTATTTGACGGCGGGGCGTTGCAATTAACTGAAAGAGGGGGCATAGTGAGCTCGTCAACCTGTTTTTTCAACCAAGAGCAAGGAGTTCTCATGAACCTGACGATCAGCGGTCACCACCTCGAAGTTACCCCGGCGCTACGGAGTTATGTCACCAGCAAACTGGACCGGATTACCCGGCATTTTGACCAGGTGGTCGATGTCAAAGTGTTATTGACCGTTGAGAAACAAAAGGAAAAAGAGCGACGGCAACGTGCCGAATGCAACATTCACGTCAAAGGCAGTGATTTGTTCGCAGAATCATCCCACGCGGATCTGTATGCCGCCGTAGACGACCTGGTCGACAAAATGGATCGCCAGGTGGTGCGCCACAAAGGCCGTATCAAAGACCACCACCATGAGGCCCCCAAACGGCTGATGTAACGCCTTATATTGCGTTGATATCGCCCCTCAATAGAGCCACCTGCCAAAACAGGTGGCTTTTTTGTCGGCATAATTCCATCCTGTTGCGTTATTGCTTCTTAGATGAACCGACTTGCCCACATCCTGCCTGCGTCACACGTTCTCGTGGGCGTGGAATCGTCCAGCAAAAAAAGGGCATTTGAAGAAGCCGGGCTGCTGTTTGAAAACCTGCATGGCCTGAACCGGGCGCTGGTAACCGACAGCCTGTTTTCACGCGAGCGCCTGGGTTCCACCGGTTTGGGTCATGGTGTGGCCATTCCGCATGGCCGGATCAAGGGGCTCAAATCGCCCATGGCGGCGGTTTTCCAACTCGCCCAACCGATTGGTTTTGACGCGCCCGACGAATTGCCGGTGCGGCTCATGATCTTTTTGCTGGTTCCCGAGGCAGCCACGCAAAAGCATCTGGAAATCCTATCTGAAATTGCAGAAATGCTCAGTGACATTACCCTGCGTGACGGGCTATCGGCCGCGCCGGATGCCGCTACGCTGCACAGCTTGGTAAGCCACTGGCAATCAGCCGTGGCGGCCATCTGATTCACTGCGAGTTCTTGAATAGCATTGCGCTTTGAAGCCGAATGTAGTCAGTGCCGATGTCCTGTTTGAGGCTTTCCGTGATCGCCTCAAATGGCAATGGCTGGCAGGTTTGGGCGCTTCCGAGCGCAAATTTGATGAAGTAGCGGTTCGGGCAGCCCGTTCGGGTGCCGACCTGGTGGGGTATCTGAATTACATCCATCCGTACCGGGTGCAAGTGTTGGGTGAGCGTGAAGTCAAATACCTGACAACGGCTTCAGAAGAAGACTGTTCACGCCGAATTTCCCGCATCGTTGACTTGGAGCCGCCGGTGCTGGTGGTGGCTGACAGCCAGACGGCGCCAGAGGGTTTGCTCTCAATGTGCGAGCAGGCTCAAATCCCGTTGTTCCAGACCACCGAATCCGCCGCTTTTGCGATTGATTTGTTGCGCGCTTACCTGAGCAAACATTTTGCGGACCGCGCCACGATGCATGGGGTGTTCATGGACATCCTCGGCCTGGGGGTGTTGATCACCGGTGAATCGGGGCTGGGCAAGAGTGAACTCGGGCTGGAACTCATCTCCCGAGGCAACGGCCTGGTGGCCGACGATGCCGTGGACCTGTACCGAATCAACCAGACGACCATTGAAGGGCGTTGCCCCGAATTGCTGCAAAACCTGCTGGAAGTGCGCGGTATTGGCTTGTTGGACATTCGGGCCATTTTTGGTGAAACGGCTGTGCGCCGCAAGATGCGGCTGAAACTTATCGTGCACTTGGTGCGCCGCGAAACCCTGGAGCGTGATTTTGAGCGCATTCCCTACGAACCGCTAACCGAAGACGTACTGGGTATCCCGGTTCGCAAAGTGGTGGTTCAGGTCGTGGCTGGGCGCAACATCGCGGTGCTGGTGGAGGCTGCGGTACGCAATACCATTTTGCAATTGCGCGGCATCGACACCTATCAGGAATTCGTGGTGCGCCATCGCAAGGCCATGGGCGAAGGCTGAAGGTTTATTTACGCCCGCTTCACCAAATTCGGGCACTTCACACGCTTGCAATGGGCGTACAGGCTCAAGGCGTGGTCTACTATTTCAAAGCCTTGTGACTTGGCGACCTTGTGTTGGCGTTGCTCAATTTCAGCATCAAAAAACTCTTCGACCTTGCCGCAGTCCAGGCAAACAATGTGGTCGTGGTGCTGGCCTTCATTGAGTTCGTAAACCGCTTTGCCACTTTCGAAATGGTTGCGCGACAGGATGCCCGCCTGCTCAAATTGCATCAGAACGCGGTAAACCGTGGCCAAACCCACGTCAGAACGTTCGTCCAGCAGCACGCGAAAGACATCCTCAGCCGTCATGTGGCGTTGCTTGCTTTTCTGAAATACTTCCAGAATTTTCAGGCGTGGCAAAGTGGCCTTCAGGCCGGTGTTTTTGAGTTCGTCGATGGATTGCATGGAAAGGGTGGGCCGCTACAATGAACCATCATATCGCCACACTGGGGCTGCGGGCCTGAAACCCTGCCCAATCCGTTCATGTTCATGAAGTCAATTCGAATGCACCTTGCCGCCGTGGCTGGGCTGGGCTGTCAAGCTGCAAACACCTTACCCAGGTTTTGTTGGGGGTCATTGCTTGCGGTGAGCCTTGTGGCCTGCGGCAGTATGGGCAATACGGGGGGCGCTGAAAACGCAGGCAACCGCTTGGTCACTATCCTGTCGCCTTACAAAATCGACGTAGTCCAGGGCAATTTTGTCTCCAAGGAGCAGGCTCAGGCGCTGAAAGCCGGCATGAGCCGCCTGCAAGTCAAGGATATTTTGGGAACGCCCTTGCTGGCCAGCGTTTTTCATGCTGACCGTTGGGATTACGTTTTTACGTTTCGCCGCCAAGGCTCTGCGCCGCAGGCTCGCGCGGTAACCGTCTACTTCAAAAACGATTTGCTCGAGCGGTTTGCTGCTGACAACCTGCCGACCGAAGCCGAGTTTGTGAGCTCGCTCGATTCGGGCCGTTCCACCGGCAAAGTGCCGGTGCTTGAAGCGTCACCCGAGGCTTTGGCCAAATTTGCACCTGCTGCGGCACCTGCACCGGGCAAAACCGGTGACGGCGCGGCAGTTTTGCCAGTGGCCCCGGAGCGTTACCCGCCTTTGGAATCGCGCCCGTGAGTCAGCATCTGATTGCGGTGGCAGGCGCTTCGGGCCGCATGGGGCAAATGCTGATTGAAGCCATCAGCGCATCGGCTGATTGCACCTTGGCGGGTGCTTTGGATGTGGCGGCCAGCCCGTCCGTTGGGCGCCCGGCTTGGGCCAGCGACATCAACTCCGTCAAGGTTACGGCAGACCTGCGGCAGGGGTTGCAACAGGCCAAATCGCTGATCGACTTCACGCGGCCAGAGGGCACCATGGCCCATTTGGCCGTTTGCCGTGATTTGGGACTTAACCTTGTGATTGGTACCACTGGCTTCAGCCCGGCCCAAAAGGCCGAGATTGGTGCGGCTGCAAAAGACATCGGCATCATGATGGCCCCCAACATGAGTGTGGGCGTGAACGTCACCTTCAAGCTGCTGGAAATGGCTGCCAAAGCGCTCTCCAGCGGTTATGACATTGAAATCATTGAAACCCACCATCGCCACAAGGTCGATGCGCCATCGGGCACGGCGCTCAAAATGGGTGAGGTCATTTCTGAAGCCTTGGGGCGTGACTTCAAGGACCATGCCGTGTTCGCGCGCGAGGGCATCACCGGCGAGCGAGACCCCCAGGCGATCGGGTTTTCGGCTATTCGGGGTGGCGACATCGTGGGCGACCACACGGTTTTGTTTGCCGGCACTGGCGAACGTATTGAAATCACCCATAAAGCATCAAACCGCAACAGTTACGCCCAGGGCGCATTGCGTGCCGTGCGTTACCTTGCCGGGCAACCACCGGGCCTGTATGACATGTTTGACGTGCTCGGCTTGCAGTAATGCCAGTGCCGGGTATTCTCCTTGCCTTGACTGAACCGTAGCGCTTACCTCCATGAACCTGGTTTCCCTCTTTACCCAAGGTGATTTCGTCAGCAAAACGGTAGTTTTGTTGCTGCTTTGGATGTCGGTCAGCAGTTGGGTGGTTATTGTGTGGAAAACCTGGCTTCTGCAGCGGGCCAAGGGTGAGGTGGCGCGCAGCGTGGCGGTGTTTTGGCAATCCGCTTCCATTCACGATGCGCGTCCCAAGGTCGCGGCGTTTGACCGCTCAGGCCTGGTGCTGCCGCTGATTGACGCTACGACGCTCCAGCCGCACGGTACCTTGGCTGCTGCGGGTGACCGGGCCCAGCAACTCACGCGGCTGTTGCGCGACGCACTGCACGGCATATTGCAAAAGTTGCAGTTTGGCCAAGTGCTGCTGGCCACCGTTGGCGCAACCGCGCCGTTTGTGGGCTTGCTCGGCACCGTCTGGGGCATCTACCACGCCCTGATTGGTATCAGCAGTGCCGGGCAAATCACCATCGACAAAATCTCCGGTCCGGTCGGTGAAGCCCTCATCATGACAGCCGCAGGCCTGGCAGTTGCCATCCCTGCTGTGTTGGCCTACAACACGCTGGGCCGCAGCATCAACCGAATCGAAGCCGATCTGGAGGGTTTTGCCCGGGATTTGCGCGATATGGCCCCCACGCTTCCCGCTACGCGTGGTTCGCCGCCCCCCGAGGGGGAGCGTTTGCCTAGGGGCGGCCCGTCGGCAAACATGGCCCCCGCGCTGCCCGCTGCTGTCGATGAGGTGACGTGATGTCATTTGGCCGCCTGGAGCGCGACAAGGGGTCTGTCCCCATGAGCGACATCAACATGACGCCGCTGATCGATGTCATGCTGGTGTTGGTGGTGATCTTCATCATCACCGCGCCGTTGTTGGCCAGTTCGGTCAGGCTCGATTTACCCAAAAGCGATGCCGCCAAACCCAATGAAACGCCCAAGTTTGTGATGCTGGTGCTGGATAAATCCGGCCAGGCCTTCTTGAATGACAAACCCGTCACACTGAAGGAAGCGAGCCAGGAATTTACCCGTGTGGCCACTTTAAACCCCGAAACCGAGTTGCAATTGCGGGCAGATGAAGCGGTGGCCTATGGCAAAGTGGTGGAATTGATGGGTGCGGCACAAAAAGCCGGGCTCAACCGCATTGGGTTTGTAGCGAATCCGGCCGGCGCGACCGCGCCCTGATGCCGCGAAACGGTCGTATTTTGTAGCGGCCAGTTGGCGGTCGTGCCAGTCCGCCCGCCCGGCTTCCCTCGCCCGTAAAATCGCGGCATGGAAGAAAAATACAACCCACAAGCCGTGGAGCGCGAAGCGCAAGCCCATTGGAACGCAGCAGACAGTTACCGTGTTACCGAAAACGCGCGTGACGCTGCTGGCCATCTGAAAAAGAAGTTCTACGCCTGCTCCATGCTGCCCTACCCCAGTGGCAAGCTGCACATGGGCCATGTGCGCAACTACACGATCAATGACATGCTCACACGCCAGTTGCGTATGAAGGGCTTTAATGTCTTGATGCCGATGGGCTGGGATGCCTTTGGTTTGCCTGCCGAAAACGCCGCCATGAAAAACGGCGTGCCACCGGCCAAGTGGACCTATGAAAACATCGCCTACATGAAGGTGCAGATGCAGGCGATGGGTCTGGCGATTGACTGGAGCCGCGAGGTTGCCACTTGTGATGCCAGTTATTACCGCTGGAACCAGTGGTTGTTTCTGAAAATGCTGGAAAAAGGCATTGCCTACCGCAAAACCCAGGTGGTGAACTGGGACCCGGTAGACCAAACTGTGTTGGCCAACGAACAGGTGATCGACGGCAAGGGCTGGCGTACCGGTGCGACGGTAGAGCGGCGTGAGATTCCAGGCTACTACCTGAAAATTACCGACTACGCACCCGAGTTGCTGCAGAGCGTGCAAAGCAGCCTGCCGGGCTGGCCTGACCGCGTGAAGTTGATGCAAGAGAACTGGATCGGGAAAAGTGAAGGGGTTCGTTTTGCCTTCACCCATGACATTCGGGGGGCAGATGGCGCCCTGATCGGTGACGGCAAGATGTTTGTCTTCACAACCCGTGCCGACACCATCATGGGGGTGACGTTTTGCGCGGTGGCACCCGAGCACCCGCTGGCACAACATGCCGCCGCTACCAACCCGGCCCTGGCCGCATTTATCGACGAATGCAAGCAGGGGGGTACCACCGAGGCAGAATTGGCTGCGCGGGAAAAAGTCGGCATGAAAACCGGGCTGACCGTCAAGCACCCGTTGAATGGCCACCCAATTGACCTGTGGGTGGGAAACTACGTGCTGATGGGTTATGGCGATGGCGCTGTCATGGGCGTGCCCGCGCACGATGAGCGCGACTTTCTGTTTGCCAAGAAATATGGCATCGACATCATTGAGGTGGTGCTGATTGACGGCTTTGAATACGACTACGACCAGTGGAATGACTGGTACGGTGACAAAACCCGCGGCGTGACGATCAACTCCGACAGCTATAGCGGTTTGACGTTCAAGGCGGCCGTTGATGCCATTGCCCACGCCTTGCAGGTGCGGGGCCTGGGTGAGAAAAAAACCACCTGGCGCCTGCGTGATTGGGGTGTGAGCCGCCAGCGTTACTGGGGCACGCCGATTCCCATCATCCACTGCACCGAACATGGTGCGGTGCCAGTACCTGAAACAGACCTGCCGGTGGTATTGCCGCATGACTGCGTGCCCGATGGCTCCGGCAACCCGCTGAACAAACACGAAGGCTTTCATGCCGGGGTGGTGTGCCCGGTATGTGGCAAGGCGGCGCGACGCGAAACCGACACGATGGACACGTTTGTGGATTCCAGCTGGTATTTCATGCGGTATTGCGATCCCACGAACGACCAAAAGATGGTGGCTGAGGGTGCAAATTATTGGATGCCGATGGATCAGTACATCGGTGGCATTGAACACGCTATCTTGCACCTGCTGTATGCCCGTTTTTGGACCAAGGTGATGCGCGATCTGAATTTGATCAAGGTCGATGAGCCCTTCACCAAGCTGCTGACGCAAGGCATGGTTCTGAACCACATCTATTCCCGCAAAGGCGACAAGGGCGGCATTGAGTACTTCTGGCCTGCCGAGGTGCAGGATGAACATGATGCTTCCGGCAAAGTGACCGGTGCCAAGCTCAAGGAGGCTAAGGGCGTGTTGCCCGCCGGAACCGCCATCACCTACGAAGGTGTTGGCACCATGAGCAAGAGCAAAAACAATGGCGTTGATCCGCAAGACCTGATCGAAAAATATGGCGCCGACACGGCACGCCTGTACACCATGTTCACCGCACCGCCCGAAGCCACACTCGAGTGGAATGACGCGGCGGTAGAAGGAAGTTACCGGTTTTTGCGGCGGGTCTGGAATTTTGCATCCAAACTGACGGCATCCCCGGCGGTCGGTCAGTATGGGCAATTGGCCAAAGCGCGTGGTTCGTCGGATGGCCTGGGTAGCCTGGTCCTGGGGGCTGCTGCCAAATCGCTGCGGCGCGACATTCACACCGTACTCAAACAGATCGACTACGACTACCAGCGCATGCAATACAACACGGTGGTGTCGGGCTCCATGAAGATGATCAACACCCTGGAAGACTTCAAGGCAGCTGAATCTGACGGTGCAGGTGTTGCATTGGCTGAAGGTTTTGGGATCCTGCTGCGCTGCCTCTATCCAGCGACGCCGCATATTGCGCATCGCTTGTGGGCTGATTTGGGCTACGCAGAGCACTTGGGTGACCTGCTCGATGCCCCATGGCCCACAGTGGATGCCGCCGCACTCACACAGGATGAAGTCGAACTCATGCTGCAAATCAACGGCAAATTGCGCGGCGCTATCCTGGTTTCGGCCAGTTCCTCCAAAGAACAGATCGAATCGGCTGCAGTGGCCAACGAGATGGTGCAAAAACAGGCGGCAGGTGGGGCCATCAAACGGGTCATCGTGGTGCCGGGCCGTCTGGTGAACGTGGTGATCTGACAGCATGAAAGGCCTTCTCGCCGGCGTGTTGGCCGTGTCTGTTTTGCTGACAGGCTGTGGGTTCAAATTGCGCGGAGAGCAAAATTTCGCCTTTGAATCCATCTCGGTGAATGCCCCGCAAGCCGGTCCGGTGGCGAACGAGTTGCGCCGCGCCTTGGGCAGCCGCTTGCGCGATGGCGTTTTGCCGCCTGGTGGTGCGGCATCGCAGGTAACGCTGGATCTGATCAGCGAGCAGCGTGAAAAAACCGTGGTGGGTGTGAATGCAGCTGGTCAGGTGCGTGAGTTTCAGCTTCGCATTCGGGTGAACTTCAAATTGCGCTCCGCAGAGGGCAAAGAGCTGATCGCCGAAAACGAAATTTTGCAGAAACGGGATATCAGTTTCAATGAGTCGGCTTCGTTGGCCAAAGAGGCCGAAGAAGGCCTGCTGTACCGCGACATGCAAAACGACATTGTGCGGCAGGTGTTGCGCCGTTTGGCGGCGGTAACGGTTGTGCGATAAACCCGAATCGGACCCGCGCCATGCAACTAGCTGCCCACCAGTTGGCCCATCATTTGGGCCGGGGTTTCAAAAGCCTGTACACGGTGCATGGTGATGAACCTTTGTTGGCGCAAGAAGCGCTGGATGCGATTCGTGCCCATGCGCGAACCCTTGGGTTTACCGAGCGAACGGTTCACACCGTGGCCGGTGCGCATTTTGACTGGAGCGCGGTGTTGGCGGCCGGGGCTTCATTGAGCCTGTTTGCCGACAAACAAATTGTGGAACTGCGCATTCCATCCGGAAAACCCGGCAAAGAAGGCAGTGTGGCTTTGCAGGAACTGGCCCGGCAGGCCGCTGGCAATACCGATACCTTGACCTTGGTGGTGCTGCCGCGCTTGGACAAACTGACCAAAAGCAGCGCCTGGTTTGCAGCGCTGGAGGGCCACGGCATCACGCTGGCGGTGGAGCCGGTCGAGCGCAATGCCCTGCCGCAATGGATCGCCCAACGTTTGGCCTTGGAAAGTTTGCGGGTGGCAGATGGTGAAGAGGGCCAGCGCACCTTGCAGTTTTTTGCAGACCGGGTCGAAGGCAACCTGCTCGCCGCGCATCAGGAAATACGCAAACTCGCACTGCTGTACCTTGCTCCCGCGCTCCCTGCCGCGTCTGCTTCACTGCCTCAAACACCCAGCGGCAGCAGCATGACCACCTTGAGTTTCGATCAAGTCGAGGCGGCGGTGCTGAACGTGGCGCGTTATGACGTCTACAAGCTGGCTGAGGTGGTTTTGGCCGGCCAGCCCCAACGTGTGCAGCGCATGCTGGAGGGTTTGCGGGCCGAAGGTGAAGCCGAGGTGTTGGTGCATTGGGCGTTGTCTGAAGACATTCGCGCGCTGAAACGCATCAAGGATGCGATGGGCCAGGGCCGACCCTTGCCCATGGCCCTGCGCGAGCAACGCGTGTGGGGCGTGAAAGAGCGCCTGTTTGAACGGGTGTTGCCCCGCCTCACCGACCAACAGGTTGCGCGCCTGCTACACGGCGCGCATGTGGTGGACGGCATTGTCAAAGGCCTCAAACAACCGGGCTGGCCAACCCAGCCTTGGGCCGCTTTGCATCAACTCGCGATGCAGGTGTGCCGCGCGTGTATGCCGCGCGCCGGGCAAGCCTAGCCGTATCGGGTCGCCGTTGCCGCCGGATTTGGAGGAAAATGTCAGGATGAGTGCGCTTTATTCATCTGCTATCGCCAGTCACCTGCCGGGAGCGGCGGCGCCCGATATCGCCGTTTACACCCAAACCTTGGGGATGCAGGCAAAAGCGGCCTCTGCCCTTATGGCAAAAGCATCAACAGCTTCAAAAAATGAAGCGCTTAAAACCTTGGCTGAGCTGCTGCGTGCCAATGGTGAGCGTTTGCAATCGGAGAACGCCAAAGACATCAGCCGGGCGGTGGCGGCCGGTTTGGCTGCGCCGTTGGTGGACCGGCTCAAGCTCTCCGCCAAAGTCATTGAAACCTGCGCCCAGGGGTGCGAGCAATTGGCGGCCATGCCCGACGTGATTGGTGAAATCATCGGCATGAAGCAGCAGCCCAGCGGCATCCGGGTGGGGCAAATGCGGGTGCCGATTGGGGTGTTCGGCATGATTTACGAGAGCCGCCCCAACGTGACGATTGAAGCGGCCATCCTGTCCATCAAAAGTGGCAATGCCTGCATCTTGCGCGGTGGCTCGGAGGCGATTGAATCCAACCGGGCGCTGGCTGAGCTGGTGCAATTGGCCTTGCAGGCCTGCGGTTTGCCGATGGATGCGGTTCAGCTGGTGCAGACGACTGACCGCGAGGTCGTGGGCCAGCTCATCACCATGCCACAGTATGTTGATGTGATCATTCCGCGCGGCGGCAAAGGGCTGATCGAGCGCATCAGCCGCGATGCCAAGGTGCCGGTTATCAAGCACCTGGATGGCAATTGCCACGTCTATGTTGATGACCCGTGTGACATCGAGATGGCCGTGGCTGTCGCTGACAACGCGAAAACCAACAAATTCAGCCCCTGCAACGCTGCCGAAGGTTTGCTCGTGGCGCGGGGCGTCGCCATCGCATTTTTGCCCAAAATTGCTGCCATTTATGCAGCCAAAGGCGTGGAAATGCGCTGCGATGAGGAGGCCCAGCGCATGTTGGACGCCGTGCCTGACGCGAATATCCAGGCGGCGATTGAGCAAGATTGGTACGAAGAGTACCTGGACGCCATCATCAGCATCAAGGTGGTCGACGGGTTGGACGCCGCCATTGCCCACATCAACCAATACAGCAGCCACCACACCGACGCCATCATCACGCGCGACCACATGCATGCCCAGGCTTTCCTGCGCGAGGTGGATTCAGCCAGTGTGATGGTCAATTGCAGCACCCGTTTTGCCGATGGGTTTGAGTTTGGCCTGGGTGCTGAAATCGGCATCAGCACCGACAAATTCCATGCGCGCGGGCCCGTTGGCATCGAGGGGCTCACTTCACTTAAATACGTGGTGCTGGGGCAAGGCGAGCTGCGCAGCTGATACTGAAATCGTCGCGGTTCCTTGGGCAGACCGCTTTGCTTGCCAGCAATCAATTTTTATATATTTTCCATAATAATTTTTTAAATAAAATAATTTTTTCTCACGTATTAATTGCATAACTAGCTATGTTAAATGTAGCAAAAATATTATATTAATATATAAAAATAATTGTAAATTAAAAATAAATAGGTTTATCCATGGTTCCCCACCTTGTCACTGCACTCACTGGTCCGATCAATGAACTTGAGCAGCGCCTGCTCGATTCCGTCAGCTCCATCGAGCGCTGGTTTCGGCTGGAATGGATGGAGCATACGCCGCCGTTTTACAGCGCGGTTGACATCCGCAACGCCGGTTTCAAGTTGGCCCCGGTCGATACCGATTTGTTCCCGGGCGGTTGGCACAACCTTACCGCGCCCATGCTGCCGTTGGCGGTGCAGGCGGCGATGGCAGCGATCGAGAAGATTTGCCCTGAAGCGCGCAATCTGCTGTTGATTCCTGAAAACAAGCCTCAATGCACGTTCTACCTCTCCAATGTGGCGCAGTTGCAGAAGATCTTCCGCATGGCGGGCTTGAACGTGCGTATCGGCTCCATCAGCCCCGCGATCAAGAAGAACACCACGGTCGAGCTACCCGGCGGTGAAACCGTCACCCTGGAGCCGGTCATCCGTAAAAAAGGCGGTGGCCGGGGCCGCTTGGGCCTGAAAGACTTTGACCCGTGCACCATTTTGCTGAACAACTCGCTGGCCACTGGCGTGCCCGGCATCCTGGAAGACATCCACGAGCAATACTTGCTGCCGCCCTTGCACGCCGCAGAGTCCGTGCGGTTCAAAAGCACGTACTTCAAGAATTACGAAGAAGTGGCCAAGCGTTTTGGCAAACTGATTGGGGCCGACCCGTGGCTGATCAACCCGCTGTATGAAAAATGCGGCGAGGTCGATTTTTCCAAACCGGCCGGGCGCGACTGTGTGGCCTCCAACGCCGATGCGCTCTTCACCAAAATCCGCCGCAAATACAAAGAATACGGCATCACTGAAAAACCCTTTGTGGTGGTTAAGCCCGATAACAGCGGCGCCAGCGGTGGCGAAAACGCCAGTGGCCGTCAGGGTATGGGCATACTTACCCTGCGCGACACCAAAGACCTGGCGGTGCTGCAGACAGTGCAATACCCGGCAGGTAACGTGATTTTGCAAGAAGGCGTGATCACCAACGAGCGCATGAACGCCGCCGTGGCGGAGCCCGTGGTTTACATGATGGATCGGTATGTGGTCGGCGGGTTCTACCGCATTCACTCCGACCGCGGTGTCGATGAAGCGCTCAGTGCGCCAGGCTCAAGCTATGTGCCTTTGGCTTTTGCCGAGAGTACGCACCTGCCTCAGCCAGGCACCAAACCCGGTGCCAGTGCCCCCAACCGTTTTTATATGTACGGCGTCGTGGCCCGCCTGGCCATGTTGGCGGCCAGTTACGAGCTGGAAGCCACCGACCCGGATGCCCAAGACATCGATTGAAACCGCCGCTTCGAGGTGAAAAGTTGCTGCAGTGCAACATAAATCGGGCGTTTACGGTCTTTAGGGGCTGTGCACGGTTTATTGGCGGGCCTGGCAGGCGCACAATACGCTTCCCTTAGCAAACGAAAACCGCCCTTGTGAGTCCTTGATTCCATCAAGGTAGCTCAACGGCGGCAGCAGACTGTGTCTTCCAGCAAATCGTCTCTCGCAGCACTCACCCTGGGTGCGATCGGTGTGGTTTATGGCGATATCGGCACCAGTGTGCTGTATGCCCTGAAGGAGGTGTTTGGCTCGGGGCATGTGCCTTTCACGCCCGACAACGTTTTCGGTATCTTGTCGATTTTTTTCTGGACGCTGACGGTCATCGTCTCCATCAAATACGTGGCCCTGGTGCTGCGTGCCGACAACAACGGCGAAGGCGGACTGGTGGCCATGCTGGCGCTGGCTTCCCAAGCGGTGAAAGACAAACCGCGCTTGCGTAGGGTGTTGCTCATCATCGGTATTTTTGGTACCTGCCTGTTTTATGGCGACGGCGTCATCACGCCCGCCATTTCGGTGTTGTCGGCCGTTGAAGGCCTGGAGATCATTTCACCAGCGTTCAAGAAATTTGTGATTCCAATCACCTTGATCATTTTGTTTGGCCTGTTTGTCGTGCAGAAGCGCGGTACGTCTGGAATCGGCAAATTTTTTGGACCCATCACTGTCTTGTGGTTTTTCGCCATCGCC
>JANOVW010000154.1:0-4272 GCA_031417575.1 Rhodoferax sp.
CAAGGTCACCACGTTGATCGTGAAGCCCAAGTAATGCATTCCGATAAAGGCCGGAATGGCCGACAGCGGCAGCGCCACCGCCGAGACCACGGTGGCCCGAAAGTCGCGCAAAAACAGCCACACCACCAGCACCGCCAGCAAGGCGCCCTCGTACAGGAGCTTCATCGAAGCCTTGTACTCGTCTTCCACCGGGGTCACAAAGTCGAACGATTCGGTGATCTTCAAATCCGGCCGCGCGGCTTGCAGTTCTTTGAGTTTGATGCGCACGGCGTGGCCCACTTCGACCTCGCTGGCACCTTTGCTGCGGGCCACTTCAAAACCCACCACGGGTTTGCCATCCAGAAAGGCGGCAGCGGTGGGCTCGGCAATGGTGTCTTTCACGCTGGCCACCTGGTCGAGGCGAATGCGCCGCCCATCCGGCAGCGAAAGCTGCAATTGCGCCAGTTCACCCGCCGATTTGAGCTGCGCCACCGTGCGCAGCGGCTGCTGGCTGCCGGCCACGTCGGCACGGCCACCGGCGCGCTCAATCTGCACGCTGGCCAGTTGGCGCGAGATGTCAGCTGCGGTGGCGTTGAGCGCCTGCAGTTTTTGCGGGTCGAGCTGAATCTGCACCTCGCGGCTAACCCCGCCGACCCGGTTGATGGCACCCACGCCACGCACCGACAGCAGCAGTTTGGCGATGTCGTTGTCTACAAACCAGGAGACGGCTTCGTCGTCCATGCGGTCGGAACTGACGGTGTAGGCCAGCACGGCGCCACCGGCAAGTTCGAGCTTGTTGATGATGGGCTCTTTGAGGTCGGTGGGCAAATCGCCGCGCACCTTGGCCACTGCCGAGCGCACGTCATCCAGCGCCTCCTGCGTGTTTTTCTCGATGCGGAATTCGGCGGTGATCGACACCGTGCCGTCTTGCACCTTGGTGTAAATGTGCTTCAAGCCTTGCAGCGAAGCCAGGCCGTTCTCCAACTTGCGGGCAACATCGGTTTCGAGCTGGTTGGGCGCGGCACCGGGCAAGCTGGCAATGATGGTGATATTGGGCACGTCCAGGTCGGGGAAGTTTTGCACCTTCATCGACTGAAACGACATCAAGCCCGCCAGCGTGAGCATGACGAACAGCATCGCCGCCGGAATGGGGTTTTTGATCGACCAGGCAGATACATTCATAGAGGAGTCCTTGGGCACTTGGGCACTTGGGCACTTGGGCGCTTGTGCGTGGGCTTATTTGGTTGCCGGTGTCGCAACCGGCGTGGCGGTGGGCGCGGAGGTTGGCGTTGCGACGCGTACCAGGTCACCATCGTTCAAAAAGCCCGCGCCCGTTGCCACCACCTGCGTGCCTGCCGCCAGCGGGGTGAGGATTTCGAGCCGGTCGCCCATGGTGCGGCCAATTTGCACCTTGGTTTGCAACACGCGCTTGTCGGCGTTCACCGGGTAAATGAAGGCAAAGCCGTCGCGCATGACCACCGCGCTTTGCGGCAACGTGATGCCACCGGTCTGGCCCAGCTCAAACTCACCTTTGGCAAACAGGCCGGGTTGCAAGTTGCTGCCCGCAGCCAGTTCGACATACACCAGGGCGGTGCGGGTTTGTGCATCCACCGTCGGAGCCAGCAGGCGCACTTTGCCTTTGACACTGGTGCCGTTGGACACCTGCACCTGCACGGGCGCTCCCACGCGCAGGCGCGGCAGCTCGGCGGCGGTGACTTCGGCACGCCATTCCAGGCGGCCCTGGCGGATCAGGCGGAACATGTCGCCACCGCCAATGCTGCCCAACGAGGCCATGCGCGCAGAAATGACGCCCGAATCGGGGGCCAATACACGGGTGTTTTTAAGCCGGACTTGTTGTGAGGCGACTTGTGCCTTGGCGGTTTGCACCCGGGCTTTGGCCGCTAACTCGGCGTTGAGCAACTGGCTGACCTGTTGGGCGCTCAAAGCACCCGTGGCCTGAATGGCGCGGGCGCGGTCGGCATCTTGCGCAGCTGCCGTAGCTGCGACTTCGGCTTCGGCCAGGGCGGCGCGGGCCTGGGCAATATCGGCCTCAATACCCTCCGAGGCAAAAACCGCCAGCAGTTGGCCTTTTTGCACGCGGTCGCCCACGTCGGCGCGCAACTCCGACAGCCGCAGGCCCTGGGCCTCGCTGCCAATGGCCGCTTCTTGCCAGGCGGCGATGCTGCCATTGGCGCTGAGTTTCAGCGGCAGCGTGCTGGTTTGTGGTTGGGTCAGCGTGACGGTCAATGAGGGCTTGGGTGAGGCCTTTTTATCATCAGCTGCAAAAACATTTTTAGTATTTAGGATTATTGTTGACGTAATAATTGCATTAAAAGCTACTAAAAATATAGTATTTTTGGTTGAAATATGATTCATAATAATGTAAATATTAAATAAATGTGGTTTGATTGAGGTGACTGGCCAGCTTCAGGGCTGCGTTTCAGGGCGTTCCCAGCCGCCGCCGATCGCGCGGTACAGCGCCACCCAGGCCAATTGGCGGTCACGCTGCAAACTCAGGCGGCTGACGTCGGCGGCCATCGCCATGCGGCGGGTTTCTTCTACTTCGATTTGGCTGGCAAATCCGTTTTTTTGGCGCGTTTCGGTGGCCAGCAAAGCGGCCTGCCAGGCTTTGGCGGCAGCTTCGGTGGGCGCGCTGCGGCTTGCGGTGGCCTGAAGGTTGACCAGCGCGTCTTCTACTTCGCGCACGGCGGCGCGAACCCTTGCCTGGTAGACGGCGGTGGCTTCAGCGTAGCGGGCTTTGGCGGCTTCGACATTGGCGGCACGGCGGCCCCCGTCATAGAGCGGCAGCGAAAGGGCCAGTGGGCCAATCGACCAGGTCGTCAGGTCTGCACTGACACTGCCGGTGTTGACATTGAGCGCACCGATGGAGCCATTCAGGCTGAGGCGCGGGTACTGCTGGGCCTGGCTGCCCGTGATGTCTTGGCTGGCAGCGGCAACGTCACGCTGGGCTGCGTACAAATCAGGCCGCTGATTGAGTGCCTGCGCCGGGACGCGAGCCACGGCTACCGGGGCTTCTGTTGCGGTGGTAGCGGCTGCGAGTTTTTGTTTGAGCACCGCTTCGGGCAGGCCGGTGAGTGCGACCAGCGCCTTGACGCCGCTTTCGCATTGGGCTGCCAGCGACACGGCCTGATTGCTTGCCTCCGCCGTCACGGCATCGACCAGCGCCTGCTGCCCGGTCGCGGTAAAACCAGCCCGGGTGGTGATACCGGTCAGCCGGGCGGTTTCGGCTTTGGAGGCCGCATCCCGCCGCGTCAGCGCCAGTTGCACCTCACAGGCGCGGTAGGCGATGTATTGGTTGGCCACTTCAGCGGCCACAGAAACGCGGGCATCGTGCCAGCTGGCCTGGGCGCTGGCCAGCCGCTCGGCAGCGGCGTTGTTGGCGGCGCGGTTGGCACCAAACAGGTCAATTTCCCAGCCGGCCATCAGGCCCAGCTGAACCGTGTTGGCGGGCGGGGTGGTGGGGAAGGTGGCGGCTTGCGAGCGGCTGATGCTGGCCGATCCATCCAACGTGGGACCGCTGGCCGCTTGGGCACTGCGGGCGCTGGCGCGGGCCTGCGCAATGCGCGAGGTGGCGGCGGCCAGCGTGGGGTTTACTTGTTGTGCGGCTTCAATCAGTTCGACTTGCAGTTGATCACCTTGGCGCAGCCACCAGTTGCGCAGGTCGGCCAACTGGCCGTTGTGCGGCAGAGGGGCTTGCCAGGCAGCCGTGGCCAGCTCAGCCAACGGTGCGGCGGGAGGTGCGGCTTCTTGTGAGGCTGGCAGGCCGGCGCAAGCTGACACCAACAGGGCGGCTACGGGAGCCAGAAAATGAGCCAAACAGGGTGGCGAATTCATGAACACATTTCCTTGGTTTAAACCGAATTTGACGTTGTGGGGGTGGCCGCGGACAAGCGGCGGTGCGCCTCGGCGTTCACCATGGCGTGGGCAAAATCGGTGAGGCGCTGCACGGTTTTGTCGATGGCGGCCGGGGTTTTGACCAGCCGGGGCGCGATGGCGCCGATCAGGTCTCGGCCCACAAACATGTGCAGCGACAGTGCTGCGATGGCAAAGGTGAGCCGGTGGATTTCATCGTCGGGCCGGGCCAGGCCGAGGTGGCGGCACAAAACCGCAGCCAAAGCCAGGTGCGAGGGCTTGATCTCGTTTTGCAGCTCTTCTTCCCACAGGCCGGTGGGTTCAATCATTTCCCGAAAATGCAGGCGCATGCATTGCTGCAGCAACTCGCTTTGTTTCAAGGGGGCCAGAAAGTCGGTGTAAAACGCCTCCAGCGCCTGG
>JANOVW010000155.1:0-15582 GCA_031417575.1 Rhodoferax sp.
CAAGGATCGTTAAATCGAAAAGCTGATTAGCTCTATAAATTGGTCGTCTTGACCAAGTGTTTGCTTTATTGGGCAAGTGCTGAATCAAGGTGGCAAAAAGTTATGCCTGACGACCATAGCGAGGTGGTACCACTCCTTCCCATCCCGAACAGGACAGTGAAACGCTTCAGCGCCGATGATAGTGCGGATTCCTGTGTGAAAGTAGGACATTGTCAGGCTATTAAACCGAGAAAAGCCCCGTCGAAAGACGGGGCTTTTTTTTACCTAAAATTTACCGAGACAAGTCAAACACTGATCAGATCTTGATTTGTCTTGATGTCCTTTTGATGTTTAAGTTTTAGGCGTTGGGTCGCACAAATAACTCCCGCATCAGTATGGTTTCTCTCGAATCAATGAGGGCCAAGAATTGTTGTGCCACATCTTTCCCAGAATGACGCATCGCTGCAAAAGTGTCAAACCCTGACTCCAAAAATGCCTGAAGATCAAACAGTCCAGCAGCGTGGGCGGGTCGGCGCATCATTTTCAACATCAAACGCAAACCTGGTGTACCCGTTAGGCGTTCCAGATCCTGACCCACTTTGATGACTTGCGCCAATTGTTTCCAGCGCAAAGCCTCTTGGCCAACGTGTTGCCACACCTGTCGATAATGGTTTTCTAAGGTCACAGGTGTTGGTGGCCCGCTCAAAGGCGAAACCAACTCACCGATGGGTTCGAGCAATTCATTCGGAGGAGGTTTGAACTGCCACGCCAGGGCCATGGCGTGATCCAACTCCTCGGTTAAAACGTGAAGTTCTGCCAGCAATACGGCCGTCGCCACCACAGGCTTGGGAAAAATGCGTTGAAGTGCACCTGCGATTCGGGCAAATTGGGCATCCCGCTGCGAATAATCCTTGTCGCTGTAAAGTTCATTCAAAAAAAACCGGGTCGCACCAACGTAAGGCCCGACCGTGAGGATGTCTGCATAGGTTTTTGAAAACCGTTCAGACTGAAAACGCTTCACTGCTTGGACGGCAGAGAGCAAAACCGGGTCAGACTGGGTCTGTTGTCTTAAGCGTGCGACGCGAGTAACGGCATCGCGAATCAGTTCAGCGGAATCCATCCCTAGAATGGTACCCATGATGTCCAAAATTTTGCGGCGAGTACTCTATGTTTTTTTGAGTATGTCGTTGTTCTGGGCATTCTTTTGGTGGCAAACCCATCCGTTGTTGGCTGTCGTCGGAGGGGTGGGTCTTGTATTTGGCTTCGTGCCGGTTTTAGGTGTTCAGTTTTTAACACTGTGGTGGGGCAACCGGGCAGACCCTTCACCTCGCGCGACACCAAATCAACTGGTCTTGGCTTGGTGGGAAGAGGTAAAACTGACTGTTAAGGTGTTCATTGTCGACCAGGCCTACCGGGAGCATCGGTTTTCAGACACCTTTACACAAAAAACTTTGTTGGTTCGGCAAGATAAAGACTTAGCCCAACAAGATAAAACCGCTCCTGTGACGGGTGATTTAAGCTCAATCACAAAAAAACAACGGGGTGTCGTATTCATTCACGGATTTTTATGCAATCGCGGTTTCTGGAATCCTTGGCTGCAGCGCCTGCAGGAGGACGGAATTCCCTTTGTGGCGATCAGTCTGGAACCCGTTTTCAACTCAATTGATAATTACACCCCAATGGTTGAACGGGCGGTGCGCGACATAGCAGCACAACACGGAGTGGCACCCTTGTTGATATGCCACAGCATGGGTGGTTTGGCAGCTCGGGCTTGGTTGCGCGCCAATCCAGGCAGTGAATCACGGGTCAGTCATATCGTCACAATTGGTACGCCGCATCATGGCACGATGCTTGTCCGGCGACCTGGTTTTGCTGTAAACGCAACACAAATGCAAAAAAACAGCGCGTGGGTCCAAAAATTAGCGGCTGACGAGATGGCCCACCCAAACGCTCAAAGTGAGAGCGCGTATCAGAATCCCTCTGCCAAGCCGGTGCAATCCAACCCGTACGCGCACTTCACCTGCTATTACTCGAATTGCGACAACATTGTTTTCCCACCGTTGACCGCCACGCTCGAAGGTGCCGACAACCGGTTTGTATCGGGCCAGGCTCACGTTCAGATGGCGTTTGACGAAACTGTGATGCGGGAATCGCTCGCCAGGCTTTGATCTGGCGCGATATCGGGCAGCGATCGACACATGGAATACAGCGGCGTGAAATCAGGAGCTGTTTTATCGAACAGATCCTGGATGCTGTCAATCACAAAATAGGTCTCTTGGTAGCTGTCAATTGTGTAGCGAGAACGCATGGCCCGTATGACATCCAGGCTGATTCTTTGGGGAGTGGGGTGGCTCACGCTGCGCTGTAATTCACTGGACGAGCTCAAGATGCCGGCCCCATAAGCGCGCAAACCGTCACCTTGCCGAATCAGGCCAAATTCGATCGTGTACCAATACAGGCGAGCTAGTTGCTCGCACGCGCCCAATGCATTCGCTTTTAACCCGCCCGCGCCGTAGGCTTGCATGTGATCGGCAAAAACCGGATTGAAGAGCAACGGAACGTGCCCAAAAAGATCGTGAAAAACGTCAGGTTCGACGATGTAAGCAAACTCTTCGGGCGTTCGGATCCAGTCGGTAACGGGAAATTTCCGCGCAGCCAATAGCGAAAAAAAAGGTACCTCCGGGATCAAACCTGGCACACCCACCAGTTGCCAACCCGTGGCTTGTTGAAGCCTGGCGTTGATTTCTTCAAAGCGCGGAATGCGATCTGCGGCGCCCAAATACGGCAGTGCTGCGATGAATTCATCACACGCCCGGCCCGCCAACAAGGCGCTTTGCCGGGCGTGCAAAGCCTGGTAGGTTTTATGGTCTTGATCGGTATAAGCGCTGTAATTTTGATCGCAAGTGTAGTCGGCCAGCGCACGTGAATAGTCCCCCCTCGGGGGGCGTTCACTTTGCCCGTAAATGACCGGTTTGACCGCCATTGAATTTTAGTAAAAATAGGTATTAAAAAAATTTAACAAAATAAACCAATATAAAAAACGCGTTTTCACTATCGTGAATATAGCATTTTTAGCTTTTTAATAAATGTAAAAATCAAAAACAAAAGATCGAAAAGCTATAAATTTAAATAATCAACACAAATCAAGATCCCACGAGCGCACCCCGGCGCATCTGATCCAGCTCAATCGACTCGAACAGGGCCTTGAAATTACCCTCGCCAAAGCCGTCATCTCCCTTGCGCTGAATGAATTCAAAAAAGATGGGGCCCAGCTGGTTCTCACTGAAAATTTGCAGCAACAATGCATCCTTTTTACCGTCCAGCAGAATGTTGCGTTTTTGCAGTTCGGGCACTGATTCACCATGCCCCGGAATGCGTTTGTCGATCAATTCGTAATAGGTGCTCATGGTGTCCAGCAGCTTCACGCCGCTGGCCTGCAACGCATCGACCGTGGCAAACAAATTGTTGGAACCCAGGGCAATGTGTTGAATGCCTTCGCCCTGGTAGTTGTCCAGGTACTCCTGAATTTGCCCGGCTTTTTCATTGCCCTCTTCGTTGATCGGGATGCGGATTTTGCCGCAGGGGCTGGTCATGGCTTTGCTCTTCACGCCGGTCACCTGGCCTTCGATGTCGAAATAGCGAATCTCGCGGAAATTGAACAAACGCTCGTAAAACCCGGCCCATTCATTCATGCGGCCACGGTGTACGTTGTGGGTGAGGTGATCAATATAGGTCAAGCCAAAACCCGCCGGGTTGAGCGCTTGCGCACCGGTCAGGCGTGTTCCGGGCGAGCCGGCCGCACTGTGGGTATCTGGCAAAGCTTCAAAATCAACGTCAAAAAAACCAATATTGCCGATATCTCCCTCTTGCGCGCCGTTTTTGCCACGCCAACGGTCAACCAGGTAGATCAGGCTGTCGCCAATGCCTTTGATGGCAGGAATGTTGAGCTCCCCTGGTCCGGCCTTGCCCGCGTAACCCCAGGCCCCTTTTTCAAGCGCCAATTCGTAGGCGTGTTTGGCATCTTGGACCCGAAAGGCGATTGCGCAAATAGAAGGCCCATGCGCACGCGCGAACCGCTGGGCAAAAGAATCGGGCTCGGCGTTGATCAGGAAATTGATGCCTCCCTGGCGGTACAACGTGACATCTTTGTGGCGATGCTTGGCCACCGGTTTGAAGCCCATACGGCTGAACAGCGCACCCATCGCCACCGGATCGGGCGCGGCGTATTCGATGAACTCAAAACCGTCGGTGCCCATGGGGTTGTCCCAAACTGTCATAACAATCCTTCAAATGTTGCGGAAGTTTAGGAGGGGCAGCGCAAAATATTCCTGTGAATTTGCCGATTGTTCTCGCAAAACAGGCAATAAACCTGCAAAATATTATGTATGGATTCAATAAACAAGCTTGACAGACACCTCTTGCGCATCCTCCAGGCGAATGGGCGAGCCACCTTTGATGTGATGGGCGAGGCGGTCGGCCTCTCACCCAGTGCGGTGTTGCGACGTGTTAAGCGGTTGGAAGAAACCGGCGTGATTGAGCGTTACGTCGCCCTGGTTAAACCTGTGGCAGTGGGCTTAAGCCTGATGGCCTATATCAATGTGCGGCTAGAGAAACACTCGGAAGCCTTGCAGCGCAACCCGCGAGACCAGTTCCGCGCCAGTGTGCAGGTTTGGCCCGAAGTGGTGGAATGTGCGGCGCTCAGCGGCGAGATGGACTATTTGCTACGCGTCGCCGTGCCCGACATGGCCGCCTATTCACGCTTTGTAATGGACACCTTGCTCAAGCACCCCAGTGTGCAAGATTGCAAGACCAGTTTTGTGCTGGATCAGGTTAAAGCGACGACGGCTTTGCCGGTGTGACCGAATAACAGCCTGAAATCGCCGGGTTTTGCCGACTAAGTGGGGTCACTTGAGGGCGTATGAGGTGCAGGGGTTAAACGCGAACCTCTAATTGAATACCCCTATTTAAAACAATTCACTAGGGATATCTAGGGGAAACCCTTACATTGTGTGCATGGTACCTGCCAAAACCCTGTTGAAGGCCTCAATTGAAGCCAGTAAAGACTTTTTGAAGCCCCCGGCGCATCTTTTGAAAGATGACGCAACCGACGTGTCTGCCCTGCTGCAAACCGATATTCCGTTGCAAGACTGGGGCGACAGCCTGCTGCCGGCCGAGTTTGCAGCGAACGGCAAAACCGCGCCGGCGCTGGTGCCGATTCGCGCCTTGGGCGAAAGCCACCGTGAGCGGATTGCCCTGCACCTCTTGACCTTGGACGGCCAGGACCGCTATTTGCGGTTTGGCTACTCAGCCACAGACGAGCAAGTACGGCGCTATGTGACCAGCCTGAATTTTGAGCGCGACGACATCTTTGGCGTTTACAACCGCAAGCTGGAGCTGGTGGCCATGGCGCATTTGGCGCAAGGCGCACAAGAGGCAGGGGCAGCGTCTGAATCGTGCGCCGAATTTGGTGTTTCGGTGCTGAAGGATTCACGCGGCCTGGGTCTGGGTTCGGCCCTGTTCGACCGCGCCGCCATGCATGCCCGCAATGACAACATCGACCTGATGTTCATTCACGCCTTGAGCGAAAACAACGTCATGTTGGGCATTGCCCGCAAGGCCGGGGCACGGGTTGAGCAAATCGGTTCGGAGTCTGAAGCCTATTTGCGCTTGATGCCCCGTACCCTCGATAGCCGCATTACCGAAATCGTGGAAGAGCAATTGGCGCAAGTCGATTACCTGCTCAAGGCGCGCGCCAAGCAGTATTGGGATTTTTGGGCCGACGTGCAGGAGCGCACCCGGTTGCATTGAGCTTGGATGGTGCCGCAAACAGGCACTTCCAGAAATGCCCTGAACGCGCCACGCCAATCCGCTATCCTTACAGCATTGCAACAACGGCGCTTTGCGCCACACGTCAGTGCCCGAATTACCCCCCATGCCCCTCGCCAGAGAAGACCGGCGCGATGACCGGCGAGACACCAAACCCGACGAGAAGCGCATCGACAAGCGCGAAGACAAACGCGGCCTGCTGCAGCGCTTGGCCGAGTTTTTGCACCCTGGTCCGGATTCCACCCAGGAGCTGATCGAAACCCTGGCTGAAGCGCAAGACAACCAGGTCATCGGGGCCGAATCGCGTGCCATGCTCGAAGGCGTGATCCGCATGGCCGACATGAGCGCGGGCGACGTGATGGTGCCCGCCACACGCATGGACATGGTCAACATCGACGCCACGCCCGATGAACTCATGCACCTGGTGATTGACACCGCCCACTCGCGTTTCCCGGTCTATGAAGATGACGGCAAAGGCGACAGCAAAGAGGGGCGCGACAACATCATTGGCATTTTGATGGCCAAAGATTTGCTCAAGCTGCAACGCGCCCCCGAGCTGAACATACGCGCCCTGCTGCGCCCCGCCGTGTTTGTGCCTGAAAGCAAAGGCCTGAACGATTTGCTGCGCGAATTCCGCGGTAACCGCAACCACCTGGCCGTGGTGATTGACGAGTTTGGCCGTGTCGCCGGGCTCATCACCATTGAAGACGTGCTGGAGCAAATCGTCGGTGAAATTGAAGACGAATTTGACATCGACGACGATGCCGGCGACATCTTTGCCCTGCCCGACAAAACCTACCGTGTAAGTGGTGCCACGGCCATAGAACGTGTCAATGAAGCCTTTGAAGTGCAGTTGACCACCAGCGACACCGACAACACCTTCGACACCGTGGGCGGCCTGATCGCCCATGAAATGGGCCATGTGCCCAAGCGCGGCGAGCACTTTCACCTGGGCGGCTTGAGTTTTACCGTGTTGCACACCAAGGGTGGTGCGGTCAAGTGGTTCAAGGTAAGCCCGGTCAAGCCGTGATGGCCCTCGGGGGCCGCGCCACGTGTTAACCCGCCTCTTTATCATGGTGGCTGCGGGGTTGGCCCATGCCGCCTCGATGGCCGTACCCTGGAGCGGTGAGCCGGTGGCCTGGTTGCAGTTGCTGGCCATGGCGGTACTGGTGGCCCAACTCGCGCTGGCAACCACGCCGCGCCAGGCGGCCTGGCTGGGCTGGGTGTTTAGCACCACCTGGTTGTGCGGCACGTTTTGGTGGTTGTACATCTCCATGCACACCTATGGCGGGCTCAATGCCGTGCTCACGGTGGTCGCGATTGTGGCCTTGGCTGGGGTGCTGTCTGGTTATTACGCCGTGGCTTGTTATTTATTTAGGCGATTTGTTCACGTGAGTATTCCGTTGTCAGCTATGCTTTTTGCATCGCTTTGGACGATGGCTGAAATGGCCAGGGGTACCTGGTTTACCGGTTTTGGCTGGGGCGCAGCGGCTTATGCGCACCTCTCAGGGTTGGCAGTGTTTGCCAAATACATCGGCGCCTATGGTGTTGGCGCGTTGGCCGCTTTTATCACTTGCAGCGTGGCCCTCTGGTTGCTGGCGCTGCGGCCCCGGCCCATGGGCGGCTCAGGTTGGGTTGGTCCGGCCTGGCAATCAGTGCGGGAAGCCCGCTCATGGCGCTCGCTGGCGCCGGTGTTGTTGATCGGCGGTTTGGCCGCCGTTGCGGATGCGGAATTCAGCGCGCCGGGCGCGGCGCTGAAGGTGGTACTGCTACAAGGCAACATCAAACAGAGTGAAAAATTTGAACCGTCAACGGGTATTGCCGACGCGCTGCGCTGGTATCGCCAAGAAACCCACGCCGCCGTTGCAACCGCGCTGGCAGAGGCCCCAAGCGGCAATCCCGCCAGCAATCCGGGCAGTGGCGCAGCCCCATTGCCGGTGCTGGTCGTGGCCCCGGAAACGGCCATCCCCCTGCTGCCGCAGCAATTGCCCGATGGGTATTGGCAGGAGTTTGCAAAGCCTTTCCAAACCGGGGCCGCTACCCCAGATGGCACAGCCCGCACCATGGGCCAAGCCGCATTGCTCATTGGCATTCCGCTGGGCAGTTACCAAGCGGGCTACACCAATTCCGTGTTGGGTGTTTCAAACGAACCCGGCAGTGCGGCGGCTGGTGCTGCGGGGCCACTGGCGCCCTACCAATATGCCAAGCACCACCTGGTGCCGTTTGGCGAATTCATACCGCCCTGGTTCAAGTGGTTTACCGAACTGATGAACATTCCGTTGGGCGACTTCAACCGCGGCGCGGTGGGCCAGGCCTCGTTTGCCTTTGCCGGGCAACGCCTGGCACCCAACATTTGTTACGAAGACTTGTTTGGCGAAGAGTTGGCCGCACGGTTTGCCAACCCGGCCAGCGCACCCACCGTGTTTGTGAACCTGAGCAACATCGGCTGGTTTGGCAACACCCTGGCGATTGACCAGCACCGCGCCATTTCGCGCATGCGTGCAATGGAGTTCGAGCGCCCCTTCATCCGCGCCACCAACACGGGCGACACGGTGGTGATCGACCACACCGGGCAGGTTGTGCGGGCGTTGCCACGGCACACCCGCGGCGTGCTGACCGCCGTGGTGCAGGGTCGAGGCGGCAGTGTGCAAAAGGGGGCGGGCATTACCCCCTATGCGGTCTGGGCGGCGAATTACGGCTTATGGCCAGTGTGGATATTTTGTCTATCTATTTTGATTTTTGTAATTTATATTAATAAAAAAATAAAGTAATTGATATGCTATAAATAGCTAATTGTGCAATTTTTACATTGACAAAATTTCTTTATTTAAATAGAGTTCATTGAAAATTAGATAAAACAGATTTTGCCGCGGTCTTTTTATCTTTGCGCCGCCAGCGCAGTGCCAGCGTCATGCCACTCACGATGTGCCAAATACCCCACAGGCTGGCCATCAACACCATGCCCACATCGCTGTTGAACTGCACCGCGATGATGCCCAGCGCCAGCCCGGCGTTTTGCATGCCGCCTTCAATCATCACGGCGCGCCGGTCGGCTTCACTCACCCGCATCACCTTGGCCGTGGCCCAGCCCAGCCACAAACCAGCGGCGTTGTGCAGCACCACAAGGGCGACGATCTGCAACACCCCCAGGTTCAGCAGTTGGCGGTCTTTGGCCACGCCGGCCACGATAAACAAACCCAGCATCACCAAAGCAAACCGCATCAGCGGCTTTTGAATACGGGCAGTCAGCGCTGGCAGGCGCGTCGCCACCACCAAGCCCAGGCTCATGGGCAGCGCCAGCAGCAACACCAGGCTAAACCAAATGTCGCTAGGGTCGATTTGCAGCACCTTGAGCCACTGGGCCGTGTTCGGGTTGCTGCCTACCATCCAGGCAAAATTGAACGGCGTGGCGACCAAGGCAATCAGGCTCGCCGCGGCTGAAATACTGACCGACAGGGCCGTATTGCCGCGCCCGTAATGCGTCACCACATTGCTCAGGCTGCCGCCAGGGCAACTGGCCACCAAAATCATCGCCACTTCCAGGTTGGCGGGCAAATCGAGCCACAAGGTAGCCAGCCAGGTGCCCACCGGCAGCAAGATGAACTGCGGAATCAGCCCGCACAGCACCGATTTGGGGGTTTGCAACACGCGGGCGAAATCGCTGGGTTTGACCTCCAGCGCCACGGCAAACACCATGGTCGCCAACAGCAGGCTCAAAATCATTTGTTGGGTGCTCATGGGGCCTGAGTATCTCAAGCCTGAACGCAAGCCCGTGCGCCACCCGCCGCAACACCCGCGGCCACCCGTGTGGGCCCCGCATTGCCCCGTAAAATTGGCCGCATGCTGACCTTTCAACAAATCATCCTCAAATTGCAGTCCTATTGGGCCGACCAAGGCTGCGCTTTGCTGCAGCCGTATGACATGGAAGTGGGCGCGGGCACCTCACACACCGCCACGTTTTTAAGAGCACTTGGCCCTGAACCCTGGAAAGCCGCCTACGTGCAACCCAGCCGCCGCCCCAAAGACGGCCGATACGGCGAAAACCCCAACCGTCTGCAGCACTATTACCAGTACCAAGTGGTGCTGAAACCCGCACCCGGCAATATTCTGGATCTGTATTTGGGCAGCCTCGAAGCGCTGGGGTTCGACCTGAAAAAGAACGACATCCGTTTTGTGGAAGACGATTGGGAAAACCCCACCCTGGGCGCCTGGGGCTTGGGCTGGGAGGTGTGGCTCAACGGCATGGAAGTCACCCAGTTCACCTACTTCCAGCAGGTTGGCGGCATCGACTGCCGCCCCATCACCGGCGAGATCACCTACGGCCTGGAGCGCCTGGCCATGTATTTGCAGGGGGTCGACAACGTTTACAACCTGACCTGGACGCAAGGCCCCGACGGCCAAAAGCTCAGTTATGGCTATGTCTACAAACAAAACGAGGTGGAGCAATCAACCTACAACTTTGAACACTCAGACGCCGACTTCTTGTTCACCGCCTTCGCGGCCCATGAAAAGCAGGCCAAGCACCTGATGACCCAGCAACTCGCTTTGCCCGCCTACGAGCAGGTGCTCAAAGCCGCGCACAGTTTCAACCTGCTCGACGCGCGCGGTGCGATCAGCGTGACCGAACGCGCCGCCTACATCGGCCGCATCCGCAACATCTCGCGCAGCGTGGCGCAAAGTTATTACGAATCGCGCGAGCGGCTGGGCTTTCCGCTGGCGCCGCGTGAGTGGGTGGCGCAGATGGTGCCGTTGGCGAAGAAGGCGGCTTGAAGCCGGGTGGAATAAAAATGACAACAAAAAATCTGCTGGTTGAACTGTTTGTGGAAGAGCTGCCGCCCAAAGCGCTCAAAAAGCTGGGCGAGGCGTTTGCCGCCGGTTTGGCTGAATCGCTCCGGGCGCAGGGTTTGGCGGCCAACACGTCAGTAGTCACCCACTTCGCTTCGCCGCGTCGTTTGGCGGTGCATGTGACGCAGGTGGCGGCGCAAGCAGAAGACAAAGCCGTGTCGCAAAAACTCATGCCGGTTTCGGTAGGTTTGGACGCTACCGAAAACGCCACACCGGCGCTATCAAAACGATTGCTTGCAGTGGGCGTCGCCGCTGAACAAATTACTGAAACAGTTAAAGATTTGAAGCGCGCAATGGATGGCAAAGCCGAAGTGCTGTTTTACGAATCCACGGCCACGGGTGCCACGTTGGCGGCTGGTTTGCAAAAGGCGCTCGAAGAATCCATCGCCAAGCTGCCCATCCCCAAAGTGATGAGTTACCAGCTGGAAAGCGGCTGCGAATTGCCCGGCTGGAGCAGCGTGAGTTTTGTGCGGCCTGCGCATGGGCTGGTGGCGCTGCATGGTGCCGATGTGGTGCCGGTTTCGGTGCTGGGTTTGCAAGCCGGGCGCAACACGCAGGGCCACCGGTTTGAGGCGGCGGTTTCACCGGTGGTGCTGCCGGATGCCGACAGTTACGCCGCCACGCTGGCCCGCGATGGCGCAGTGATTGCCAGTTTTGCAGATCGCCGCGCCGAAATTGTACGGCAGTTGGCGGCAGCGGCGGCGCAGGTAGGCGAAGCGCGTGGCAGCGTTGTGAAACCGATTGACGACGATGCCCTTTTGGACGAAGTAACCGCCCTGGTCGAGCGCCCCAACGTGCTGGTTTGCGAATTCGAAAAACAGTTTCTGGATGTGCCGCAGGAGTGCCTGATTCTCACCATGAAGGCGAATCAAAAATACTTCCCGCTGCTGGAAGATTCAGTCGGTAACAAAGGCAAGCTGACCAACCAGTTTTTGGTGGTGAGCAACATCAACCCGGCTGATGCCAGTGCCGTCATTCAGGGCAACGAGCGCGTGGTGCGCCCGCGCTTGGCTGATGCCAAGTTTTTCTTTGACCAAGACCGCAAGAAGACGCTGGAATCGCGGGTAGCGGGCCTGGCCAAAGTGGTTTACCACAACAAGTTGGGCACCCAGGGCGAACGCATGGAACGGGTACGGGCGATTGCCCGGGCGATTGGCCAGCAAATTGGCGGCGAGCCGTTGGCGGCCCAGGCCGATGTGGCGGCACGCCTTGCCAAAACCGATTTGGTGACCGACATGGTGGGTGAGTTCCCCGAGCTGCAAGGCATCATGGGGGGTTATTACGCGCGGCACGACGGCCTGAACCAGGAAATTGCGGACGCGATTGAAGACCACTACAAACCACGGTTTGCGGGTGACGAGTTGCCACGCAACACGGTGGGCGTGGTGGTGGCGCTGGCCGACAAACTGGAAACACTAGTGGGCTTGTTCGGAGTTGGTCAACGTCCAACTGGTGATAAAGATCCGTTTGCACTACGTCGCCACGCGTTGGGGGTAATCCGCCTGGTGATAGAACGCAAGCTGATGCTGTCCGCCAACGTGCTGGTGAATACCGCGTTCGCAGCCTTCCCAACCGGATTTTCAGACGCGGGTACAGACGTGCTTCATTTCGTGTCCGAGCGGCTTGACGGTTATTGTCGGGATTTGGGTTATTCGGCCGCTGAGGTTGACGCGATCGTGGGTGCTGGCCGTTGGGTGGGTTTGGCCGATGTACCTCAAAAGTTGACTGCCCTTCGCGCGTTTGGCGCACTGGCCGAAGCCCCCGCATTGGCAGCCGCCAACAAACGCATCGGCAACATCCTGAAGAAAACCGACCCGGTTGACCCGCACGTGAGCGAGGTGTTGCTCAAAGAACCCGCCGAAATAGCGCTGTATGCCGCGTTGAAAGAAATCGGCCCCAAAGCCCAGGCGCTGTTTGAGGCGGGCGACTACACCGCCTCGCTGCAATCGCTGGCGGCGCTGCGCGCGCCCGTCGATGCCTTTTTTGAAGACGTGATGGTCAACGCCGAACAAACCGATTTGCGGCTCAACCGCCTGGGTTTGCTGACGGCGCTGCACGCTGCCATGAACCGGGTGGCCGATTTGTCGAAACTGGCCAGCTAACCGCACAGTCGGCATCAATTAGCGCCATGAAACTCCTCATCCTCGACCGCGACGGCACCATCAATGTAGACAGTCTGGATTACATCAAGACACCTGAAGAGTGGATTCCGTTGCCCGGCGCGCTGGAGGCGATTGCGCGGCTCAACCACGCGGGTTGGCATGTGGTGTTGGCCTCCAACCAGTCGGGGCTGGGGCGCGGGCTGTTTGATGTGGCGGCGCTGAACGCGATGCATGTCAAGATGAATCGCCTGCTCAGTGTTGAAGGCGGCCGCATCGACGCCATTTTTTACTGCCCGCACGCGCCCGATGACAAATGCCATTGCCGCAAGCCGGAACCTGGCTTGTTTGAGCAGATTGGCGAGCGCTATGGTGTCGATTTGGGCGCGGTGCATGCGGTGGGCGACACCTTGCGCGATGCATTGGCCAGTTCCAAAGCGGGTTGCCAGCCGCATTTGGTGCTGACCGGGCATGGTGCAACCTTCAAAGGGCGGCCCTTGCCCGAGACTTTTCCGCCAGGTACTCATGTGCATGAAGACCTGGCCGCGTTTGCCGAATGGCTGCTGGATGTTCAATCCGATTTCGAGCATTCGGTGGTTCACCACTGAAGCCCGGGCCGTGAACCGGAAGCCTGACCCTCAAAATGCTACTATTTGCGTAGCGATCGCGCCGAATGGTCGGTACGAATTGCATCGGCAACCGTTTCAAAAAACCGCGAATTAACACCATGGCTGCGCTTCGTTCCGTCATTCACTTGTTGTGGATGATCATTTTTGTGATTCCAACGGCCCTGTATATGGTGGCGTTGTCGCCCTTTGTCAGCAAAGATCACCAGTTCAAAGCGGCCCGGTTCTTCCTGGCGCGGGCCATTTACGGGCTGCGGGCCATTTGCGGGGTGAACTGGCGGGTGACAGGCCTTGAAAATCTGCCCGGCTTGGGCCCCGATGGCAAACAAATGCCGGCCATTTTGCTGGTCAAGCACCAGTCGCAGTTTGAAACCTTCCTGATGCCGCTCGTCATGCCGCGGCCATTGGCCTATGTGTTCAAAAAAGAATTGCTTTATGTGCCGTTTTTTGGGTGGGGCATTGGTCTGACCGACATGGTCTACATTGACCGCAAATTGGGCAAGCAGGCCTTCCAAAAAGTAGCCGAGCAGGGCAAACGCCTGTTGGCGCGCGGCACTTGGGTGATCATGTTCCCCGAGGGTACGCGTATTCCGCGTGGCAAGGTGGGTCAGTACAAAACCGGTGGCACCCGTCTGGCCATTGAGACCGGTGCGCCGGTGGTGCCCATTGCCGTTACCTCGGCCAAGTGCTGGCCGCGCAAGGCCTTTATCAAGGTGCCCGGTGTGGTGGATGTCTCAATTGGCAAACCGATCAGCAGTGAGGGCCGTCAGCCCGATGAGCTGATGGTGCAGGTGCAAGCCTGGATTGAAGCCGAGATGCAACGGCTCGACCCCGAGGCCTATCCGCAATCGGGCCCAACTGCGCAAACCAGCCAGGCCAGCCAAACCGCAGCCATTGCGGCAACCAGCCAGCCCGGCTAACGCTTCGCCATGCTGAGGCAACTGCTTCAAATGTCGCTCGACTTGTTCGATGCGCCGATGCCAGCGCCAAATCATTCGCCGGTAGCGGCCACGCCCACAACCAAAGTGGCTGCACCGGGGGGCGCAAAGCCACCAACCGGTGCTGTTGTGTTGTCCAAATCAGCCAATTATCTATATGACGATAGATATGATGAATCAAATAAGCCTAATGTTCACGTATTAAGCTCATCATTAGCTGCTAAAAATAGTGATAAATCATCTATTTTTGATGCTGAAAAATTGCAAAATGTCATTATTCCGGCGAATTTCAGGCATCCACGGGCGAACCGCGAATCGCGTTTGAACGATGCCAAAGTGGCCTATGAATTCAAGCGCGGCAAGCGCCGCACGATAGGCTTTTCAGTCGGACCCGATGGCTTGGTGGTCAGTGCGCCCAAGTGGGTGCCACTGCATGAGGTCGAAGCTGCCTTGCAAGAGAAAGCCGCCTGGGTGCTCAAAAAGCTCGATGAAACCCGGGAACGCAAGGCGCAGCTCGAATCCAACCGAATTGAATGGCGCGACGGCACGTCGGTTCCATTTCTGGGTGAACCGGTGATTGTGGTTCTGGATCCGCGCCATGGTTTTGACGGTGTGGGTGCCATGCTGAACACCGATGCATCGGCCGCCAACCTCCCGCTGGCTGGGGTGCCACGGCTCACCTTGCATGTGGCTTTGTCGCACCAGGCCACGCCCGAGCAAATTCGTGATGCCGTGCAGGCCTGGCTGATGCGGCAAGCGCGGCGTGTCTTCATTGAGCGGCTGAGCCATTTTGCGCCGCAACTCTCGGTGAAATGGCACAAACTCTCGCTCAGCAGTGCCGGCACACGCTGGGGCAGCGCCAGCGCCAACGGTTCGATTCGCCTGAACTGGCGGCTGATTCACTTCAGCCAGTCGGTGATTGATTACGTGGTGGCGCACGAACTGGCGCACCTGCGTGTGATGGACCACAGCCCCCGTTTTTGGGACACCGTAGCCAGCGTGATGCCCGATTACGCCGCGGTGCGTGGGCAACTCAAAGACGATTCAATCCCACTGTGGCGCTAATTTCATGGCGCAATCGTTCGTGAAGTAGGCGTGCCGACGATGACAGTGCTTTAGCACGGCAAGGAGGCGCAACGACCTGCACGGACGATTGGGCCATGAAATCAAAACTGCGAGGGGTTGCCCAGGGCGTGATCGGCCCAAACGGCTGAAGCATCAACCGTTTGGTCAGCCATCAGGGCGGATGACAGGCGTACCCGCTGCGAG
>JANOVW010000156.1:0-4675 GCA_031417575.1 Rhodoferax sp.
TTGGTCCCGCAAACTTAATGTGCTAACGCCTCAAACGCTCGGGTTTTGATTGCTTCAACGTCACCCACGCCACTGATCTTGCGGTACTGCGGCGCCGCTGTTGGCGCTGCTTTGGCCCATTTGGCGTAGTAATCCACCAACGGGCGGGTTTGGGCGCTGTACACGTCCAGCCGTTTGCGAACGGTTTCTTCCTGGTCGTCAACACGCTGGATCAGCGGCTCGCCGGTAACGTCGTCCTGCCCCGCAACTTTGGGCGGGTTGAACTTCACATGGTAGGTGCGGCCTGATGCCGTGTGCGAGCGCCGACCACTCATGCGTTCGATGATGGCTTCAAACGGCACTTCGATTTCCAGCACGTAATCCAGGTTGACACCCGCTTCCTTCATCGCATCGGCCTGTGGAATGGTGCGCGGAAAACCGTCGAACAAGAAACCGTGGGCGCAATCGGCTTGGGTCAAGCGTTCTTTCACCAGGTTGATGATCAGGCCGTCGCTTACCAAAGCCCCCGAATCCATCACCTTTTTGGCCTGCAGCCCCATCGGCGTACCCGCCTTGACGGCGGCTCGGAGCATGTCGCCCGTCGAAATCTGAGGAATGCCGTATTTTTGGCAGATAAAAGTGGCTTGGGTACCTTTGCCTGCGCCGGGTGCGCCCAGAAGGATCAGTCTCATGGATTTCCTTGTATGGATTTGCTCATTGTTATGTCAACCTGCCGCGGCGCGCCGGGCAATGAAGTCATGTGTCTCACGGTCTAGATTATCACGTGAGCGGCCTGTCAATTCGCTGACAGGTTTAGCCCGTCTGCCGCTGCAGGCAACAGGTGGCAATTCACCCCGGATTGAGGGCAGCGAAGTGCTGGCGAACCCGCGCCAGGTCGGCTGGTGTGTCAACGCCCGGGCCGGGCGCATGGGCTGTTACGGTAACCGCAATGCGATGCCCATGCCACATGGCGCGCAATTGCTCAAGGGCTTCAACGCCCTCAATGGGCGCTACCGGCAAGGTCGGAAAAAGGCGTAAAAACCCGGCACGGTAGCCGTAAATACCGATATGCCGCAACGGCGCTGCGGCGTGGCTCACACCGGGCGCAAGCGGGTCAGACCACCAGGCAGACGCGGGAGCACCCGTCGCACCCATTGCACCGGTCAGATCGCGAGCGCTTGGGGCTGCGTCACGCGCAAACGGAATGGCCGATCGGCTGAAGTACAGGGCCAGGCTTTGTGCATCCAGCACCACTTTGACCACATTGGGGTTATTGAAGTCCTGCAAACTGTCGATCACATGCGCTGCGGTAGACAGGCTGGCCTGCGGGCGCATTTTCAGCAACAGCGCAACTTCCCGAATCAATTGAGGGTCCATCAGCGGCTCATCACCCTGAACGTTGACCACCAGGGCATCGTCCGCCAGCGCCAGCAGGTCACAGGCCTCGGCCAGCCGGTCGCTGCCACTGGCATGGTCAGTGCGCGTCAAAACGGCATGAACTCCGTACTGGGTGCAGGCGGCCACAATTTCGGCACTATCTGCTGCGACCACGACCCGGTTCGTGCCCAGCGCTTGCAACCCGTTAACCAGCGGATCAAATGCACGCTGGGCACATTCGGCCACCCGGACAATCATCGGTTTGCCGGCAATGTCAGCCAGTGGTTTATTGGGCAGCCGAGTCGAAGCCAGGCGCGCCGGTATCAAGACATGAAAATCGTTCACGCTGGGTCCCCGCGGTTGAGAAGTGCTGGCGACATGTGGATTTACAGGCCCAACTCTTCATCACTCAAGGTTCTGGCTTCAGCCTCCAGCAAAATCGGAATACCGTCACGCACTGGATAGGCCAAGCGGGCGCTGCGCGAGGTCAGCTCCTGCTTTTCACGGTCAAATTCAAGGGGCCCTTTGGTGACGGGGCAGACCAGCAGTTCGAGTAGTCGGGTGTCCATGCCGCAATGATAACTTTCAGCCGGTTGCTGAAACAGCGAAGCAGTTGGCGATTCGAGCGCAATTCCTGTGCGATACCCAAGCAATTACAAAGCAATTCAGACCTGGGAGGTGGTTTGACCCGAAACTTCTGCCAATGCTTCCTCCAGCGCTGAAAAAAACCGGGTATCGGCTTTCAAAATCAGCGGTACAGCCAGGGCATCCGGGTGTAAGCGCCACAGTTTGACGGCATCTTTTTCAGTACACAGCAGGTTGTGATTTTGATCAAACGGAAACTTCCATTGCGCAAAATCAAAATGGTCCGGCAGGGCGATGGTTTCTTGCAACGCGACGCCCTGGTTCCGCAGCATGTCAAAAAAAGCCTCGGGTTGCCCGATTGCCGCTACGGCAACATTGGCTTGCCCGGCCAATTGGGCCAGTTCAATCCGAATACCGTCCTTGGAAAGGGCAAAATCGGCCAACATGCGGCTGGCCCGAAAACCACGCTGGTTTTGGCCCGCCAGGCTACTGGCCTGGCTGAACAAGCGGTCAGCCAGCGCTTCATCGTTTCCCGAGTGAAGGACAAATGAGATCGGTGCTGCCCGGGTCTTGATCTTCAAGGCCCTGCGCGGCCATGGTTCGCGCAGCGGCCCGGCGGGCAGCAAAAAATCATTCGCCACGCCCCGGTCATCAAACACACATACCTCGATGTCGCGCTGCAAAGCATAGTGCTGCAAGCCATCGTCGCTGATGATGAGTGCAGTTTTTGGGTATTTGGCCAGCAGGGCCGTGGCGGCCTCGACCCGCCTGGCAGCGACAAAAACAGGCGCGCCGGTTGCCCGTTTGATCAGTGCCGGCTCATCACCCGATTGGTCAGGTGGCGTGTTTTTTAAAACCTCCTGGCAATCCTTGGAGGTTCGCCCATAACCGCGGGAAACCACGCCAACCGCCAAACCACGCTGTTGGAAATGGCGTATCAACATCAGCACCACCGGTGTTTTGCCAACGCCGCCCGCGAGCACATTGCCAATCACCAGCACCGGTACTGGCACCGCCAATGATTGGCGCAAGCCCAGGCGGTACAAACGCCTGCGCAATACGACCAGGCTGCCAAATAAAACTGACACTGGCCACAAAAGCCATGCCCATTGGCGGCGGCCGGCCCAAACAGCTGCAAGCCCGCGGTTGGGGCGATCAGGCATGGCTTATTTTTTGCCGGTAGCCGGTACCGGCGCAGCCGCGCTTGGTGCGCGGCCCGAGGATTGTGTGGCAAAGGTGATCTGCGTCAGCCCGGCCTGACGCGCAGCTTCCATGACGGTGATTACCGCCTGATGGCGAGCAGCGGCATCTGCGCTGATGACCACTACCGTTTCCTTGCCGGCCTTGGCACCTTCCACCATGGCAGCAGCCAAATCTTCCATCCGCCGACCGGTTACCGCCACGCGGTTGACGCCATAGGCACCGTCGCTGCCCACACTCACCAGCAATTCTTTGGGGTAGTCGCGCTGCGCCTGGGTATCGGCCACCGGCAACGTCAACTGGAGCTCTGTGAATTTGCTGTAAGTCGTCGACAACATCAGGAAGATCAGCACCACCAACAACACGTCAATGAACGGGATCAGGTTGATCTCCGGTTCATCTCGCTCGCGATTGCTGAATTTCATAACGCAGACGCCTCAATTGATGAGGAGTTATACGCAGAGCACGACCTTGGGGGCATGTTTTCCCGCCGGGCCGCTCCCAAGGAAAATGCGGCCCCCTCGGGGGGCAGGGAGTTACATGCAGTGAGCGACCGTGGGGGCATCATTTCCGCAATGTGTTTAAGTGCCTGGCCAACTGTTCGGCAGACTGTTCCAATGCCAACAAATAGCCGTCAACCCGGACGCGGAAGTACCGCCAGAAGATCAAAGAAGGAATGGCAATCAGCAGACCAAACGCTGTGTTGTACAGAGCGACCGAAATGCCATGCGCCAATTGGGCCGGGTTGCTTCCTGAGGCGACCCCCGTCACGCCGCTCACAGGCGCCTGCGAGCCAAAAATTTCGATCATGCCGATCACAGTACCGAACAAACCCATCAAGGGGGCCGCCGAAGCGATGGTGGCCAACGCCGGCAAGTAGCGCTCAAGGCGATGGGCGACGGTACGCCCGGTTCCTTCCATGGCTGCGCGCAAATCACTTTCCGAACATCGGGGGTTGGCAGTCACCGCACGGAAACCACTGGCCAAAATTTCGCCCATCGCAGAGTTTTGCTCGAGTTGAGCCACCACATCAGAGCTTGGCGGGCCTTGCCGCGAAACACTGAGAACCTCGTCAAGCAGGCGGGGCGGCGCTATTTTGGCGGTTTTGAGGCTGATGAACCGTTCAATAATGAGGGCCATAGCCAAAATTGAACAGGCAATTAATGGCCAAATAGGCCAACCGGCGGCTTGTATGATGGAGAACAACGGTTTCTTTCAGTGACATTCAGGGCTCGCCAATTATGGCCCACAGTCAACCCCTTGGAGTGCACCAATCATCCACAGAAACTGTGGATAACTTTGTGAAGAACTTTGATAATCCCTACTCAAAAATCCGGAAAACGCGTGATTTCGCTATCTTGTTGATATTTTGATCGTTTTTATTGTGAGCAAAATCAACGACATAGCGCATCAATATGCTGAATGTGCCGCGCTGGCCGTGCTGGCGATCGTAAAACGCCCGTCTGTGGAGCGTTTGCCAATGAAAAGCTGCCGCCAGCAGCGAATTTACTGGGGTTTCAAACCTTGAACCAAG
>JANOVW010000157.1:0-8059 GCA_031417575.1 Rhodoferax sp.
ATGTGGATACGTCGCTGGAACGCATTGAACTGCGCATCACCGTCCTGAACGAAAGCCGGTATGTGGTGAACAGAAACGGCAACGACCTGCCGATGCGTTGCACCGGCGTGTCGGGCGAATACGTGGCTGGCGTGCGCTACAAGGCCTGGAACCCGCCTTCCAGCCTGCACCCTGGCATTGGCATTCATGCACCGCTGACCTTTGATATCGTGGACACCTGGATGAAACGTTCGGTAGGGGGTTGCCAATACCATGTCACCCATCCGGGCGGCTTGAGTTACAGCAGCTTTCCGGTGAACGCTTATGAAGCCCAAAGCCGCCGCTTGTCACGCTTTGCCGCCATGGGGCATTCGCCGGGTGCCATGGTCATTCCGCCGGCCACCATCAACGTGGCTGCCAGCAAGGAATTTCCGTTCACGATTGACCTGCGGCGAACCTGAGCCCACGATGGTTTACAGGCTCTTGCAACCCCTGGGGCTAACCACTTCGCTGGCATACTCTGCCTATGAAAGATGCTGTCGACAATCGAAGTGACATGGCGCGCGCCCACCCGACAGGTGGTGCGCCTGAAGGTTCTGTTTTGAAAGCCATGGCATTGGCCAGCGAAGCCGCGACCGGGCATTTCAACGAACTGCGCGGCGCGGCGGTCGCAGAACCCTCAATCGCTACCGCCAGTGTGGCGCCCTCTGGCCCGGCACAGCCTGGCGTGGCCTCGCCGCCCGCAGCAGGGCTGACCCCCGCCTGGACCCAGTTTTTTGCCCATCTGGATACCGATGGCCCGGAAAAACTCGATCAGCGCGCCGCGCGGCTGGAGCGCCAGGTACGCGACAACGGCGTCACCTACAACGTGTATGCCGACGAAAGCGGCCCACAGCGCCCCTGGTCGCTCGATTTGTTCCCGATGCTGGTTGACGCCGACAGTTGGCAACGCATAGAGGTCGGCATTACCCAACGCATGCGCCTGCTGGAGCGGGTGATGCGCGACGTGTATGGACCGCAAGAACTGCTCAAACGCGGCTTGTTGCCACCCGCGCTGGTGCAAGGCCACCCTGGCTACATGCGGGCGATGCATGGGGTAAAACCGGTGGGTGGCAACCACCTGCATTTGGCCGCTTTTGACATGGCCCGCGGTTCCGACGGCAACTGGTGGATCATTGGCCAACGTTTGCAGGCACCTTCAGGCCTGGGTTACCTGCTGGAAAACCGCCTCGCCATTTCCAACCAGTTTCCGCAGGCGTTTCAGGCGATGCGCGTCCAGCGGCTGGCAGCTACTTACCGCGCCCTGATGGACAGCCTGCGCCAAGCCAGCCCGGCCGGACCCAATTCACATTTGGCACTGCTCACGCCCGGGCCCTACAACGAAACCTATTTCGAACACGTTTACCTGGCGCGTTACCTGGGTTTGACGCTGGTGGAAGGCAACGACCTGATCGTGCGAGACCAGGCCCTGTTTCTCAAAACCCTCAAAGGACTGGTACGGGTACATGGGCTGCTGAAACGCGTCGACGACCAGTTCCTCGACCCGCTGGAACTTCGCCCCGATTCTTCCCTGGGTGTGCCCGGTTTGTTGCAGGCGATCCGGGCGGGCAATGTGCTGGTGGCCAACGCACCCGGCTCGGCCTTTTTGGAATCGTCCGCCCTGCTGGGGTTTTTTCCGGCACTTTGCAAACACCTGCTGGGCGAAGCCCTGTTGTTGCCTTCTTTGCCGACCTGGTGGTGCGGCGAACGCTCCGCCATGGACGAAGCCTTGCCGCAATTGCGCGATTGCGTGATCAAACCCACCTACCCCAATGTCTCAGGTGCCGACAACTTCGACGCGGTGTTGTGCAAAACCCTGCCCCCGCGCGGCATTGACGAATGGGCTGGGCGTATTGTCGGCAAAAGCGACGAACATACGGTGCAAACCTTCATGCCGTTTTCGCAGTTGCCAACCTGGAAGGAAAGCACGCCCGGTGCTGGCCGCGATGCCGGCCAAAAAAGCGGCGGCGGTATTGTTTTGCGTTCAGCCATGCTCAGGGTGTTTGCCGTCTCAGACCCCAGCCATGGCTGGCGCGTGTTGCCCGGCGGCTTGGCACGGCTGGTCAGCGCGGGCCAGGAGATCACCTCCATGCAGCGCGGTGGCAGCAGTGCCGATGTCTGGGCCCTGACCCAAGGCACGGTTGACCAAACCACGCTCTTGCAGCCTCATATGACACCCGAGTCGCTGATTCACCGCAAATGGATGGTGACCAGCCGTGCAGCAGAAAACCTGTTCTGGATGGGGCGTTATACCGAACGCGCCGAAAACGCCGTGCGGCTGGCCCGCGTCACACTTGAATGTCTCAACGGTGAAGATCAATCCTCGGTGCCGTTGCTGGAGTGGCTGAGCACCATGGCCGTCACCAACACGCTGGTGTTGCCGGGTGTTCCATCGGCCCTGCATGCGCGCCGCATTTTTGAGCGTTCGCTGATCTCCAGCCTGGGCAGCACCAAAGACGCAACCAGTGTGGGCTACCACCTGCGCGCCCTCAAAATGGCCGGCTCGTGTGTCCGCGAACGGCTGTCGCAAGAACACTGGCGCATGATCGTTCGGGCTGAAGAAGACCTGTTTCTGCACAGCGCCGAATACGCCCGCGACGGCGATTATTCATCACTCGAAGCGCTGCGCGTGCTCAAAAACACCAGCAACCACCTGGCCGCCATCACCGGCGCACAGGCCGACCGCATGACCCGCGACGATGGCTGGCGCCTGCTGAGCATAGGGCGGCAAATTGAACGCCTGAGCTTCTTGTCAACCTCGCTGGCCAGCGCTTTCTCGACCGGTTCAGTGCATACCCTGGGGGGTTTTGAGGCGCTGATCTCCACCTTTGACAGCAGCATCACCTTTCACGCGCAGTTCCAGCAAAGCCGGGAAGTGGCAGCGCTGATCGCCCTCTTGGTGCTGGATTCCGATAACCCGCGCTCCCTGGCCTGGGTCATCCAGACGCTGCGCGGGCGGTTGGCCAAACTGGCAGGCAATGGCCCGCGTGACATGAGCGGTTTGGCACAAAAAGTGCCCGATCCGCAGGAGTGGGATCTTGCCACCCTGTGCGAAACCCACCGCATGGCCGCTACCGATGTGGCCAAACCACCCGTCGCCGATTATTATTTCGCGCTGAACCAGTTGCTGATTGACTGCACCGAAGCCGCCCTCAATGTGTCTGACGATATCAGCACAACCTACTTCACACATTCAGGTCAAACCAACCAGAGTTTGCTCATCTGATGAAGCTGCAAGTCACCCACGAAACCCGCTACGACTACGACCCCGCCGTAGAGACCGCCAAACACCTGGTGTTTTTGCAGCCGTTGGACAACCGCCATCAGCAATTGATGCATTTCAGCCTGGAGGTCAACCCGCCACCGACTCAGCTCAACCACGCCAGCGACGTGTTTGGCAACCAGCGCTGCTTTTTTTCGCTGCAGACACCGCATTCCAAACTGCAGGTCACGGCACAAAGCCTGGTGGTCACCGAGACCAGCCAGCCGCCTGCCAGCAGTGTCAGCTGGGAAAAAACCAAAGAGCACTTCCGGTATCAATCCGGTGACGGATACGACCCGGCCGCCGAGTTCCTGTTTATTTCGCCATTCGTCCCCCGGCACCCCGACTTTTTGGCGTATGCGCGGCCCAGTTTTCCACCCGGTGGCGGTGTCTTGGCCGGTGCGCAACACCTGATGCGGCGTATCTACACCGATTTCAAATATGAAAGCGCCAGCACCGAAATCAACACGCCCGCATTGGAGGCGCTAAACCAGCGCAAAGGTGTCTGCCAGGATTTCGCCCACATCATGGTGGCTTGCCTGCGTGCGGTCGGCGTCCCGGCGCGTTATGTCAGCGGGTATTTGCTGACCGTTCCCGCTCCGGGCACCGTCAAGCTGCGCGGCAGCGACGCCTCTCACGCCTGGGTCGCGGTCTATGTGCCCGATTTGCCCGAAGGCCAACGCTGGTGTGACCTCGATCCGACCAACAACCGCAGCGGCTGGCATTCGCCCGGTGAAGATTACGTTACCCTGGCCGTAGGGCGCGATTTTTCAGACGTTTCGCCGATGCGTGGTGTCATCCATGGGGGTGCAAGCCATTCACTGGAGGTGGCAGTGACGGTGGAGCCGGTTGAGCCGGTGGCTGCAACTGAAACCACCTCGTCCCGCTCTTTAAGCCAGGGGGCGACACAACAGCAAAGTCAGTCTGGTGGTCAGGGCCAGTCGCAAAGCCAGGGTTGAAATGCGCAACAGGGTTGCCGACGACCATAAGGAAACCATCATGCAGCGCCGCCAACTCCTGTTGCAGTCCATCGCCGGTGCAGCCGCTTGGGCGCTAGGCACCGTCTGGGCGCAATCAGACAAAACGATCAAAATCATCGTGCCCTTTGCGCCCGGCGGCGGCAATGACGTGTTTGCCCGGCAAATTGCCAAAAGCCTAGGCGAGTTGCGCAACCAGGCCATCGTAGTGGAGAACAAACCTGGCGCGGGCGGCAACCTGGGCACTGAACAAGTGGTTCGCGCCGCTGCCGATGGGACCACGCTGCTCCTGGGCCATACCGGCACCATCTCGATCAACCCGGCGCTTTACAAGGGCCTGAAATTCGACCCCCGCGCCGATTTGCAGCCAGTGGCCAGTTTTGCCTCCAGCGCGCTGGTGCTGGTGGTGGCGGCGTCGTCGCCCGTCAAAACCGTGGCCGACCTGTTCGCCAGCGGCCGCGCCAAACCGGGCACGCTCAATTACGCCTCGGGCGGGGCGGGCACGGGCGCGCACCTCACGGGTGAACTATTTGAGCAAAAAAGCGGTGTCAAACTCACCCACATCCCCTACAAAGGCACAGTGCCGGGCCTGACAGACGTGGCCGGGGGCCAGGTGCAGTTTTGCTTCAGCGTCATTCCGCCCGCGCTGGCGCTTATCAAGAGCGGCAAGCTGCGCGCCATTGGTGTTACCTCGCTCAAGCGCTTGCCTTCGTTGCCCGATGTGCCCACCCTGGCCGAAAGCGGCATCGCGCAGTTGGCCGGGTTTGAAAGCACGCTCACCTACGGCATCTTTGCGCCACGTGCCACACCCGAGGCGCAGGTGCGCGAGCTGGCGGCGCAAATTGTAAAAGTGGCGGCCACGCCAGAGTTCCAGGCACGGCTGGAAGTGGATGGCGCAGTGCCCCTGTTGAACAACGCCACAGACTACGCGGCGCTGGTGAAGGCCGAAAACGCCAAATGGGCCGAGATTGTGAAGACTTCAGGCGCCACAGCGGATTGACGGCTCTGGCCCGGTGGGGCGGTGGGGCAAAAGGCTCAAAGCCCCACAACAGAATCGTTCAATAACCCGCGCGCGGGGTCATCCGTCCCGCCGTTTGATTTCGCGCGCCAGAATGGCTATGCTGGGGGTGCAACACAAGGAGCTAGCGTGCACATTCCATCATGGCTGAATCTAGGGAAGCGCAGAATAATTCCTGGCGGCTCGCGATCACTTGGACTCGGGCTGACTGCTTTACTCGCCACACTGGCGCTGGTGTTGGTCACCCCTTTCGCGCATGCGGCCACGCCACCTGTAGCTGGCGCGCAAGCGGTGATCGACGCGTTAACCCGGGCCAACGCAGCGGTGGTGGGTGTGCGCGTCAACGTGGCCGACGATGCCCGCTCTGCCGAAACGCTGGGCAAGGCCCGCACCGGCTCGGGCGTGGTGATTGGGGCCGACGGCCTGGTGCTCACCATCGGTTACCTGATGCTGGAGGCGCAAAACATCCAGATCGTCACCAGCGACAACAAAACCATTCCGGCGCAGGCTGTGGCCTATGACCTGGCCACTGGTTTTGGTCTGATCAAACCTCTGTTGCCACTGCGGGGCATTGCGCCCGTGCCGTTGGGCGCACTGGAAGACGTGAACCCCGGCGAACCACTCATGGCCTCAACGGGCGCACAGGCCAGCGGCGAAGATGCCGACGTCAACATGACACGTCTGGTCAGCAAACGCCCGTTCTCGGGCTATTGGGAATACCACATCGAATCGGCCCTGTTTACCAGCCCGCCCATTGGCAACCATTCGGGTGCGCCGTTGTTTAACCAGAAGGGCGAACTCATTGGCATCGGCAGCCTGTACGTGGGTGATGCGATGGGTGGTAACCGGCGGTTGCCCGGCAACATGTTTGTACCCACTGATCTGCTCAAACCGATCTTGGCCGAGATGCAAAAAACCGGTGAAACCCGCTCAAGCCGCCGCCCGTGGATTGGCCTTTCCAGCGCCGAACAAAGTGGCCGCGTGCAAATCATCCGTGTCAACAAAGAAAGCCCCGCCGCTGCCGCCGGTTTGGAGCCGGGCGATTTTGTTTTGGCGGTTGATGGCCAAAAGGTGGATACGCTGGAATCGTTTTACAAAAAGCTCTGGGCGCGCGACAAAGCCGATGCAGAGATCAAGCTCACCGTGCTGCAAGGGGCCGATGTGAAGACCCTGGTGCTAAAGGGCGTAGACCGCATGACGACGATGAAGAAGCCTGCCGGAATTTGAGGCCCATTCAGCGGGGAGCCGCCAAGGCGAGCCCTTCTGCCACCGTCGCGTAGCGTAATCGCAGCCGCAGTTCTGCGGTCATGCGCGTGTTGTCCAGCCGCCGCGATTCACTCATGAAGCTCAGCAACATCAGCGGCAACTGGTCTTGCGCGGTGCTGCGGGGTACCCGCGGCGGGCGTGGCAGTTTGAGGATGTCCGCGGCCAGGTCGAAGTAGTCGCCCATCTTGAGCTCGGTGTCGTCATTCACGTTGTACACCCGTTGCGGTTGGCCGCGCCACAGGGCGGCGATGCAGGCCCGGGCCAGGTCGTCGGCATGGATGTGGTTGGTGTACACGTCGTCTTGCGCCTGCAACACGGGTGTGCCTTTTTGCAGGCGCGTGGCGGGGGTGCCGTTGGCGCGGTCTGGCGCGTAAATGCCGGGAATTCGCAGGATGGATGTGCGCACACCGCTGGCGCGGCCCAGATGACGTACCCGGCGCTCGGCGTCAACCCGGCGAATGGAACGGGGCGTGTGCCCGTTTGCGGCCCGTGTCTCATCCACCAAGGCACCCTGGCAATCGCCGTATACCCCGCTGGTGGAGCCATAAACCAGGCTGACGGGCAAGGTGCGGCGACGCAGGGCGGCGGCCAAGGCCTGGGTACGGGTGTCATGCCAGCCTTCGCCCAGTGGCGGTGCGAGGTGAATCACCCGGTGCGCCAAACCGGCCAGGCGGCGCAAGGTGTCGGCTTGGTCCAGGTTGCCCAGCAACGGCGTGATGCCGCGTTGCCGCAAATCAGCCAACTTGGCTGGCGATGATGTCAGCGCCAACACACGCATGCGCTGCCCGCTGGAACGGCCCTTGGCATCAGCCAGGGCCCGCGCTACCCGCAGCCCGACATCACCACAGCCAATGATCAGCAGGCGTTCACGCCGGAAGCGGGCAGGCAGTGCGCCCAAGGGGGTTTGGTTTGAAGGCAAAATCGGGGTGATAGGGGATGAGCTCCCAAGCATACATAAAAGAATGTCGTAACCAGGAACAACCAGCCGATGACCACCACCTTCCATGTCAGCATACTGCCCAGCGGGCGCGAATTTGATACGGGCGCTGACGAATCCATGCTGGCCGCTGGCATCCGGCAGGGCATTGGGCTGCCCTATGGCTGCAAAGACGGTGCTTGCGGCTCCTGCAAGTGCAAAAAAATCAGCGGAACGGTGCGCCAGGGCCCACATCAGCAAAAGGCGCTGACAGACGCTGAGGCTGAGGCGGGTTATGTGTTGACCTGCTGCGGCTTCGCGACCAGTGACGTGGTGCTTGAATCGCGCCAGGTGGCGCTGGCCGGTGCTTTCGCTGCACGCAAAATGCCCTCCCGCGTAGCACTGGTCGAACGCAAATCACACGATGTGATGATGGTGCGCCTGCAGTTGCCTGCCACCGACGCGTTCAACTACTTCCCCGGCCAGTACCTCGAGTTCATCCTGAAAGACAACGTGCGGCGCAGTTATTCAATGGCCACGGCACCCCAAACACTCACCAAGCTGGACGCCAACGGTGACACCGTGCCCGCCAACATGGTCGA
>JANOVW010000158.1:0-1950 GCA_031417575.1 Rhodoferax sp.
CGGCATTGCGAATGCGAAAGGCGGCTTTGCCCACCGCCTGCAGCATGGCCATTTGGGCGGGGGCTTCGTGAATGAAGCCCAGGTCGCGGTCCAGGAATTCAGATTCGATCTGGCCCGTCAGATGCAGCATCGGGGTGCCGGCGGTGATGGCTTCAACCAGCGCGCCGGCAGCATTGCCAGCACCGGTGCCGGTGCTGGTGACACACACGCCCAGGTTGCCGGTGACACGCGCATAGGCATCTGCCATGTTGCAGGCACCGGCCTCACCGCGTGCCGATACGAACCGGATCGCCAGCGGCTCATGGCGGCGCGTGTTGAAGGCATCCAGAATCGGCATGTTGTGGATGGAGATCACGCCAAAGGCCGCGCGGGTGCCGCATTGCTCCAAAAAACGCACGGCCAATTCACCCACGGTGATTTGTTGACGGGTGGTAACGGCGGTCGGGGCGTTGGGTGCACTCATGCGAATTCACTTTCAGGGTTGGCGCGCGAAAAACGGGAAGGCGTGGCTTTTGCCATGCCTGGACGGGCTTGACCGCGCGACAACCGCGCGGCAGCTTCACACACCAGGTTGACCAGGGCCGGCAGGCGGCCCGCATCAATCCGGCTGGCAGGAACGGTCAGGCTCACAGCTGCCGCGATGTGCTGGTTTTCGTCAAAAACGGGTGCGGCCACGGTAGAAATGCCGGATTCATAACCGCCATGGCTGACGGAAAACCCCTGCGCCGCGGCTTCGTCGATTTTGGTTTTCAGCGCGGCCAGGGTGGTGGGCGTTTGCGCCGTAAAGGCGGTCAGAGGCTTCTGGGCATACAGCGCCTCCAGTGCCGACATGGACATTTGACCCAACAACACGCGCCCCAATACAGTGGCATGGGCAGGCAAGCGAGCGCCCACCTGAATGGCGCTGAGCAATCCAGAGTTGCCAGCCGATTTGGCGATGAAAACCACCTCGGCGCCGTCGCGCACCACGAGGTGGGCCGAAAACCCGCTGGTGGCGCTGAGCGCGTTGAGCACCGGGTTGCCGCGTTCGGCCAAATCCATCGAGGCCAAATACTCAAAACCCAGGCGCAGCACGGCAATGCCCAGGCGGTAATTGCTGCTGTCGCCGACCCGTTCTACAAACCCCATTTGTTCCAGTGTTTGCAATAAACGAAAAACCGACGCACGTGGCAACGCCAGGCGGCGGGCCAGTTCGGCGCCATTGAGTTCGCGCGTGTGTTGGTTGAATTGGGCCAACAGTTGCAGGCCACGCTGCAAACCGGGCACGGTGTAGCGCTCGGTCGCGTTGGGTGTGTCATTCACGGGTGGGTGTGCCATGTCAGAGCGGGCCTTCCGGGCCCATCAAACCGATCAAGTGCGACACCGCTGTTGCGGCTTCCAGAGCACAGACATGCCCTACTGCGCCCAGCGAGATGTAAGGCGTCTGTACCGCTGCCGCTACGGCCTGGCAACCGGCAGGCGCTGTGATGCCGTCGGCTCCGCCACTGGCTACCGTGATCGGGCAGGTGACCTTCGCCAAATCAGCCAATAGATCCCCGTGCGCCAGCAAACGCGCGGCCTGGCTGTATCCGGCCGGAATGATTTGTGCCATGACACCCTGAACAAACTGGCGTTGTTCTTCACTGGCCTGTGGTGACAACATGGCATGGCCACGTTTTTGCGCCATACCCAGCGGGCCCAGGCTGGCCAGTACAGCCAGCCTGTCCTGCAATTTTTTGTCGCGCTCAGGCGCCGGGGCGCGCGCATACCCTTGTGCAGGCGCCAGCAAGATGAGGCGTGATACGCGCGCGGGCGCGGTGCGCGCTGCGAAGGCGGCTACCAGGCAACCCAGTGAATGGCCCACCAGGGTGATCGGTGCGGTGGCTCCCATCGCATCGAGCCACTGCCAAAGCCGCAATGCATAGGCGCTGGCGTCAGGTGCTTCCATTGGCAACGGGCTGCTGCCAGCAT
>JANOVW010000159.1:0-4021 GCA_031417575.1 Rhodoferax sp.
GGTGTAGCAGGTACACGTTGCATCAACCGGCGCGTCTTCTGTCTTGTACCGCGCATTGCGAATTTTCAAGTCACCAAAGCGGGTGAACATGTGCCCATTGCGTGCATTGCGGGTCGGCATCACGCAGTCAAACATGTCCACGCCCTGCGCCACGCCTTCCACCAGGTCTTCGGGGGTGCCCACACCCATCAGGTAACGCGGTTTGTGGGCGGGCAAGCGGTGCGGTGTGTGCGCCATGATGCGCAGCATCTCGTCTTTGGGCTCGCCCACACTCACGCCGCCAATCGCGTAGCCGGGGAAATCCATGGCCACCAATTGCTCCAGCGATTCCTGGCGCAGGTGTTCAAACATGCCGCCTTGCACAATGCCAAACAGCGCATTGGGGTTTTGCAGCTTGGCAAATTCGGCCTGGCAACGGGTGGCCCAGCGCAGGCTGAGTTCCATCGAGCTGCGGGCTTCGGCCTCGGTGGTTAACTGGCCTTTGGTTTTGGGCTCGACCGACAAATACGGTGTGCATTCGTCAAACTGCATGACGATGTCGCTGTTCAGCGTGGTCTGGATCTGCATCGACATCTCGGGCGTCAAAAACAGCTTGTCGCCATTCACCGGGCTCGAAAACCGCACCCCTTCTTCGCTGATCTTGCGCATGGCCCCGAGCGACCAGACCTGAAAGCCGCCCGAATCGGTAAGGATGGGCTTGTTCCATTTTTCAAAGGCGTGCAGCCCGCCAAACTGCGCCATCACGTCCTGGCCGGGGCGCATCCACAAATGAAAGGTGTTGCCCAAAATAATTTGCGCACCCATGTCTTCGAGCGAGCGCGGCATCACGCCCTTGACAGTGCCATAGGTGCCCACCGGCATGAAGATGGGGGTTTCAACCACGCCGTGGTTAAGCGTCAGGCGGCCTCGGCGGGCATGCGAACCCGGGTTTTCGGCGGTGGCGGGGTCGGTTTTGAGGAGGTCGAATTGGAGCATTCAGAGGTCAAGATTTGTGCAGTGGCCCCAGATGCAGGCCGCAGCGTTCGTCAGGCTTTCAGTTTCGGAAAATACTTGACGCCAGGCATGCCTTCAAAATGCACGTCTTGAGTCCAAAGTGTGGCGTGATGCAGTTGTGCTGTGGCGTAAATGAGGCTGTCTGCCAAGGGCAGCGGCAAGGTGGTCGCCAGACGTGTCACAGTCATGTCAATGTCAATTACCCGACCACGGCACATGACCGATTCGGCGAAAGCAGCGATGGATGAGTCGAGCTCACGGCGCATTTTTTTGGTGACTTCGTAAATGGTCACGATGGGGACAACAAGTTGATCGGGGAAGTCGGCAACTGGTGAAAAAAGATCGGCCCGAAGGGAGTCTCGGAAATATTCGATCCAACACGATGAGTCCAGCACAACAAGTGACGCGCTGGCAGCTGCATCGGCCTTCAGTTTGGCCGCGGCGCGTGACTGCGACGCTGCTTTCGAAGGCGAAAAAGGCTTGACCGCCATCAAAGACGATCTGGTTCGCTGGGAATGTCGCTGTTAGTCAAGCCGCGTGCAATGCCCCGGTAAGCGCTGGCCGGTTGGTACGGAACGATCTGAGCCACGCCATCGACTTCAATCCAGGTCAGTTTGGCGCCCGGTTGCAAATTGAGCCGTTGTCGTACGCTGGCCGGTACGACGATTTGGTACTTGCTTGACAGCGTGACGGTGCCATTTTCTGGATTTTTCATATCGATCAGTATATCGCTTTACTTGATGATTGTCGATCGCGATGGCATGCTGTCGAGGCCCGTAACAGTTTATGGAGCGTCAACAAAAAAGGGGCCGAAGCCCCTTTGTCGTCAGCAGCCGGTGTTTACTTCATGGCGTCCAGGCCCGCCTTGGCGACCACGCCATCTTGCTCGGCCGAGCCGCCCGAAACGCCAATGGCACCGACGATTTTGCCGTCAACCACGATGGGCACGCCGCCTTCAACGGCGTTGGCACCACGCAGCGTCAGCACCCGCAGGCCCGCACCACCGGCAGCCAATACGTCCTGGAATACCTTGGTGGGGCGGCGATACAGGGCGGCGGAGGCAGCTTTGTCTTGCGACACGGCCACGCTGCCGTATTGGGTGTTGTCCATGCGCTCAAATGCGATCAGCAGGCCGGCCGTGTCCACAATGGCGATGGCCATGGGCAGGTTTTGACTTTTGGCGTTGGCAACCGCGCCAGCCATGGCCTTGCGGGCCATTTCGTGGCTGACGTTGGCGCCGTATTGCGGCGGCGCAGACTGGGCCTGCGCCAAGGAACTGAGGGTAACCAGCGCTGTGGTGGCAACCAAGGTGGTGAACATGCGAATCATCATGAATGTCTCCGTGAGTTGTAAATACAAAAATTGGGAACGTCGGCATCGGCGAACCTGAGCCCGAATACCCAATCGGGAAAGCCGGGGTCTGGGATTGACATTCTGGCCGCCAGAAGGTTCCGCCCGCAAGGCTGAAACCCGGACTGAAAATCAGTTTTTACGCCACAAGAGCATGGCATCGCCATAACTGAAGAAGCGGTACTGCTGTGCAATGGCATGGGCATACAGCGCGCGGATGTGGTCGTACCCGGCCAGCGCACTCACCAGCATCATCAGGCTGGATTTGGGCAGGTGGAAATTGGTAACCAGGCCGTCAATCAGTTTGAACGCAAATCCGGGCGTGATGAAAATCGTGGTTTCGCCGCTGGCCAAACCCGTTGCCGCCCACGATTCCAGCGTGCGCACGCAGGTGGTGCCTACCGCCACCACCCGCCCTCCGCGTGCCTGGCAGTCGGTGATGGCTTGCTGGGTGGCCACCGGCACTTGGTACCACTCGCTGTGCATCGTGTGTTCGGCCAGGTTTTCGGTTTTGACGGGCTGGAAGGTACCGGCGCCCACATGCAGGGTAACCGTGGCACGGTGAATGCCTTTGGCATCCAGCTGGGCCAGCAGGGCTTCATCAAAATGCAAGGCGGCGGTGGGGGCGGCCACGGCGCCAGGGTGTTTGGCGAACACGGTTTGGTAACGCGCCGCGTCAGTCGCCGAGTCAGCGTGGTCTATATACGGTGGCAGCGGCACGTGGCCATGTTTTTCCATCAGGGTGTGGGGGTCGTCACCCGCGTCGTTGGTCAGCACAAACCGGAACATCGTGCCATCGGCATCGGGCCAACGGCCCAGCAAGGTGGCGCTGAAATGGTCGGCCTGGCCGCCGGCAGCGGCAGGGGCTTCCACCAGTTTGAGGGTGGTGCCCACTTCGGGTTTTTTGCTCACCCGCATGTGCGCCGCCACCTGGTTGCCGCCCAGCACCCGTTCCACCAGCAACTCCACTTTGCCGCCGGTGGGTTTTTCACCGAACAAACGGGCTTTGATGACCTGCGTGTCATTAAAAACCAGCAAATCACCGGCTTTGAGCAGGCTTGGCAACGCATGAAACACATGGTCTATTGGTGGCAAGCTGCTGCCATCAAGCAAACGTGAACCGCTGCGCACGGGGGCAGGCTGTTGGGCGATCAGCGCGGCAGGCAGGTCGTAATCGAAATCGGTCAGGGTGAAGGTGCGCATGGGGCAGAATTGTCCCATGCAACCCGCGCCAGTCACCCCCAAATCGCCGATTCAAAAAGCGCTGGACAAGTTGGGCCTGCGCCGAGACATCGACCTGGCGCTGCACCTGCCGATTCGGTACGAAGACGAAACCCGCATCACGCGCCTGACCGATGCGCACGATGGCGACCTGGTGCAAATTGAAGCCACAGTGACAGCCTGCGACATCAGCTACCGGCCCCGCCGCCAACTGGTGGTGACGGTGGACGATGGTTCTGACACCTGCACACTGCGGTTTTTCAGCTTTTACCCGTCGCAACAAAAGGCCTTGGCGGTGGGCAACCACTTGCGCATCCGCGGTGAAATCAAGGGTGGTTTTGTCAGCAAATCGATGATGCACCCCGCCTTTCGGCAAGCCGGGGGTGATTTGCCCTCGGCGCTCACGCCGGTGTATTCCACCGTGGCGGGTTTGCCGCAACCGTACCTGCGCAAAGTG
>JANOVW010000160.1:0-5722 GCA_031417575.1 Rhodoferax sp.
GAAAATATTGCCATATAGAAAATTATTTCGTTATGGAAATGTATTATATTTTTCTCGTCCTGCGTTCTGTTCTGGCAAGCAAGCTAAACAGACAAGGGTAAATGGCGGGTTCGCCACATTCTCCAGCTACCGAATGTGAGGAGCGGAACGACATAAACGAGCAGGAAAATGTACGCGAGCCACCGATAGCCGTAGGCTACCAGAGCGACCAACCCGATACGATTGGCAACGAGAATCGCGAACAACAGTATGGCAGACGTCAGTATGAGCCGCCCCCACGGTGTTAAACCGACCGACCCAGCTTTTTGGGTGGCGCGTCTTGCCCCGCTACTCTGAACCAGCCTTAAGCCACCCCAAACGCAAAAAAGCCACGTAAACCAGCCAGCTGCCCAGCAGCGTGATGGGAAAGGCCCACAACGCGTCACTGAGCCAAAGGGCACCCACCGAAATCCGCGCGAAACCAATCACCACACCGCTCAAGACACCGGCAGTCAGCCACCACCAGCGCCGCCTCGGGAAAATCAACATCAGGCTGGCCAGAAAAAACCCATCGGCCGTGTGCCCGCTGACAAAGGCGCAGTTGTCACTGCATTGGTTGACGATGGTCAATGCGGGGCTGAACTGCTGGGTGCCCGCAAACTCGGTGACATGAAAAGGGCGTGCCCGCAGCGTGATTTCTTTGGCACTACTGACCAGCAAGCCCGGTCCTATCACCAAGGCCAGCCCCACAAAGGCTGCGGGTACCGCCCAGGCTTTCCACCGCGTGTTTCGGTCAGTTATCCACCACATCAGGAGGCTGGCGACAGCCAGGCTGCGAAAAACGGTGGGCGTGTATTCATTGATCCAATTCACCCACCACCAATCACCCGGTTTGACAGGTGCCGGTACTTGCAGGAAGTAGTGGGCCACCGCCAAGTCCAACCCAGGGTAGGCCACCGGAACGGCAGCCACCACGATGCTCAATACCGCAGCAACGGCATAAATCCGTGATGTCTTCATCAATTGCGCGTGTCGGGTGGTGTTTCAGACAAGCAAAGCCGGGCCACCAGATCCACAAAATCTGCGTTTTCGCCCAAAAACGGCTGCACCCCAAACTGCACCGCCGGGAAATCCTGCTTCAGCTGCGCGGTCAGGTTGGAAACATCTTCCCGGGCATGTTTGCCGGCCCCCAAAAACAAGGGTGCGATGGTGATGCGCTGCGCGCCTTCGGCCACCAGCTCTGCCACACATTGCGGCAGGCTTGGCCCCATGCGCTCCAGGTAGGCGCAGCGAATAATGGCCTTTGGTGCCAATTGCTGCGCCCGCTGAGCAATCGCTTCAATCGGCTCCCGCCAGGCCGGATCGCTCGAGCCATGAGCTAGAAACACCGTCGTTTTTTGGCCCGGATCAAGCGGGCCACCTTCGTTCACTCGCACGTTACACCCACCTTATATTTACCGTTTGAACACCAGCCAACCAAACGCACCCAGCGACAGCACCGAGTACAGCATGGCCGGCAAAGCCGCCGTGAGCCAGGGCTGCCAATTTTGTAGCTCGCCGATATAGCCCGACACATTGTTCAGGAAGAAGAAACTAATACCCGCCATCACGCCGCCAAACACGTAGGCAGAGATACCTTCAGAGCGAAAGTGGAGGTAGGCAAACGGCAAGGCCAGAACCACCATCACCAGGCAGCTCAGGGGGTAGAACACTTTCTTCCAAAATTCGATTTCATACCGCAGCGAGGTCTGGCCGTTGGCCTCCAGGTGGCGAATGTACTGAAACAAGTCGATCGTGCCCATCTTTTCCGGCTTCAGCACGGCGGTTGACACCATTTCTGCATTGATCTCGTTGGGCCAACGAAATTCAGCCGGTAACTGGCGCTCCACCCGGATCGGCCCAGGGGCCTGTGTTGCGGCGGGGCTGCCCGGCCTAACGTCCTTTGCCGCTGCTGACTCCTGGGCAAATTCAGTGCGGTCGGCTTGTTCCAAAATCCACGAATCGTCGTCGCCAAAACGGGCCGATTTGGAACGCGTCATGGAAACCACGCGGCCCAGGTTGTCAAACTCAAAAATCCGTATATCCAGCATCCGCCCATCCGGCCCCAAGGCTCCCACATTCACGGCAAACTGGCCATAGTTGTGTTTCTCTTTGAGCCAAGCGCCAGTTTGCCCGATGGTGATATTGCCATCGTACCGGGCCTTCAGGAGTCGCGCTGTGCGGTCAGACCACGGTGCCAGGTAGTCCCCTATGGCAAAGGTCAGCACCACAAACCCTAAGCCTGCCAGCAGCAGGGTTTTAAGGGCGCGCCATGGGCCCAAACCACTGGTGCGCAGAATGGTGAATTCCGAACTCTGCGCAAACCGCGTCATGACAAAAATCGTACCGATCAATACGGTGATCGGCAATAGTTCATACAAGTGGCTGGGCAGCAGCAACGCGACATAACTAACTGCCTGGGGCAATTGGTAATCAGGCGCGCTGGGTTTGCCAATCGACTGCAACTGGTCGACCAGATCAAAAAAAGAAAAAAGCGACAGGAAACCCAGGGTGACAAAGCTCACCGCGTAGATGACTTCGCCGAAAATCAGGCGCCGTATGGTGTTCATTGGCGGCGCCTCACCAGAACCGCCCAAGGGTTCATTTCCCAATTGTGGTGATGCTTCATCAACCAAAAAAGCCCGAGTGTTAAAACACCGCCATGCAGCAAGGCAAAAAACGGCAGGAACCCGATTTTTCCTTGCGAAATCCAGCTTTGCCCCATGTTCAGCAAATTCAGGTAAATCTGGAAAGTGAACAATGAAAACACCAGGTTGCCGGTGCGGCCCATGCGCGGGTTGATACGCGAGGTGGCTACGGCAATGATCATCAAATTGGCGGCGGCAAACGCAAATCCTAGCCGCCATGACAGCTCACCCAGGTGGCGATCGGTGGGGTCCAGCGCCAAATCAAGGCTGTCAACCGTCGTCAACGACTGATTCTCCTTGGCGTTTAACGGCGCAGCGCCAATCCGGGCGGTGTATTCGTCAAATTGGCTGATCTTGACATCGAATTTACCCAGGCTGGTTTCCAGCCGTTGCCCATTGTTGAGCACCAGCACCTGATCGTTGCCGATGATTTCAATGCGCCCGCTGCTGGCGGTGGTCACGGTTTCCTTGTCGCCGTCGGTAGTGGCAATAAAAACGTTGTTTCCTGCACGCGGGCCGGTAATGGTTTTTTCGACAAAAAAGACGCGTTTTCCGTCGGCGGACTCCTGAAACCGGCCCGGTTCGACCCGCTCCAGATCGCCCCGGCGCTCATAGGTGTCGCGGATGTCATCAATTTGCCGGTTCGCCCAGGGCAGGGCAAACAGGGCAAGTACCGATACGGCCAGAATGACGGGCCAGGCAAAGCGGAATACCGGCTGAACCAAACCGGCCACCCCCCTGCCACTGCCAAACCAGATGACCATTTCGCTGTCGCGGTACAGGCGGGTCAAGGTGGCCATACAGGCGATGAACAAAGCCATCGTCATCACGTTGGGCATAAAGGTGAGCACGGTGTAACCGACAACCATCATCACGTCTGACGGGTTGAAGCTGCCGCGCGAAGCCAATCCCAAGGTGCGGATCAAGGTCATCGTCATCACCACGGTGACCAACACAATTAAGCTGGCACCGAAACTTCGGGCCAACTCTTTGCGAATGGAGGAATCGAATAACATCAGTCGAACACAAACAAACCAGCTAGAAAGACCGGACAGGCCCGAATTATGAACTTTGAACTCAAAACCGCTTCTTTGGACGAAATGGACAACCCGGCATTTGACGCATTGATTGTGGTAACCGACGGTGCCGCGACGGCGGCCGGCGGCCCATTGTCGGCCCTGGTGCGCACCTTGCGTTCCGAAGGTGAATTGGCTGACAAGGCGGGCAAATGGGTCAGCATGTACCGCCCGGCTGGTTTGAAGGTTCGGCGTTTGGTGGCTGTTTCGTGCGGGCAGGGTAGTGCGCAAGATGTCAATAAAGCGGTGTCGGCTGCGGTTGGTTCAGTCAAGGGAAATGCGCAAGTCAAGACGCTGGGCATTGCTTTTGCTTTTGCCGCCACAGGGGTTCAGGTTCGCGCCGCGGTTCAGGCATCGGCGGGGGCCAGCTATACCTTCACCACGACCAAATCCAAGCCAGAGGGCCGGAAAATCAAAGCGGTGATGGTGGGCCTGCCCGATGCGGCCGTAGCCCGCCCGCTTTTTGATCGCGCCGTAGCGGGTGTCCAGGGCGTCGAGTTGGCCAAAGAATGGGCCAATCGGCCGGCCAACCATGCGACGCCAACGCACCTGGCGCAGGCAGCCAAGGCCATAGCCAAATCGCCCGTGGTGACCTGTGAAGTGTTGGGGCCCAAACAGGTCGCCAAGTTGGGCATGGGCTCCTTCATGGCCGTTGCGCAGGCATCGTCGGAAGAACTGCGCTTTATCGTTCTGAACTACAAGGGCGGCGCACGTACCGAAGCACCGGTGGTGCTGATTGGCAAGGGTATTACGTTCGACACCGGTGGCATTTCACTCAAGCCAGCGCCCGAAATGGACGAAATGAAGTACGACATGTGCGGCGCAGCCAGTGTGTTGGGCGTTTTTCGGGCCCTGGCAGAACTCAAGCCCCATATCAATGTGGTGGGCTTGATCCCGACCTGCGAAAACATGCCAGGTGGCAAAGCCCTCAAACCCGGCGACGTGGTGACCAGCATGAGCGGGCAGACCATTGAAGTGCTGAATACCGATGCTGAAGGGCGGCTGATTCTGTGCGACGCACTCACCTATGCCGAGCGTTTCAAACCCCGTGCCGTGATTGACATCGCCACCCTCACCGGGGCTTGCGTGATCGCGCTGGGACACGTACGCAGCGGCTTGTTTTCAAGCAGCGACGCCCTGGCGAGCCAGTTGCTGGCCGCAGGCGATTCGGCCTTGGACACCTGTTGGCGTATGCCCCTCGACGACGATTACGCCGAAGGCCTCAAGTCAAATTTTGCCGATGTTGCCAACGTGGCGGGTCGCGCCGGTGGCTCCGTAACGGCGGCCAAGTTTTTACAGCGCTTTGCAGGTAAATTTGAATGGGCACATCTGGATATTGCTGGAACCGCCTGGAAGAGCGGCGCGGCCAAAGGGGCAACCGGCCGACCTGTTGGCTTGCTGCTGGATTACCTGCTCGATCACGCCGCCGTTTCACCGACCAGTGAAAAAACCGCTTTGCGAGCCGTGACGCGTGTTGCCGCGTCCAAGAAAAGCCTGAAGCCGCTTTAAATGCGGGTAGTAGGCAGGCATGACCGAAATTACCTTTCATTTCAACGCGCCTGATGCCCTGGCCTATACCCATCGGCTCTTGCGAACCGTGGTGAACCGCGGGCTGCGGGTTTGTGTCGTGGGTGATGCCACGGCGCTGCAGCAATTGGACCGCGCCTTGTGGGGCGGTGCCAATGCCGCAAACCTTGCCGGAACCCATACCGGTGCGACCATCGGTGCAACCACCGAATTCTGGGCGCACTGCCGGGCCGATGCGCCGCCCGCCGTAGTGTTGGCGTCGCCGATTGTTTTCGGCCTGGCCGATTGCCCTGTACTGGTCAACCTGGGTACCCAGTTGCCCGAGGGTTTTGAACGGTTTGAGCGGCTCAATGAAGTGATTGGGCTCGATGATGCCAGCCGACAAGCCGGGCGACAGCGCTGGAAGCACTACGCAGATCGTGGCTACAGCATCAAGAAACACGAAGTCAAGGC
>JANOVW010000161.1:0-5636 GCA_031417575.1 Rhodoferax sp.
TGGACCCCGCAATCGGCCCAGGCCTTGCAGCGTTTTGCCGAAAACTGGAAGCTGCCTGTGGGCAATGCGTTCCGTTTTCAGGACACTTTTGATAATTTCCACCTGCAGTACGCGGGCGACGTGGGCATTGGCATCAACCCCAAACTGGCCGCCAAACTCAAGGAAAGTGATCTCATCATCGCCATCGGCCCACGCCTGGGCGAGATGACCACGGGCGGTTATTCATGGCTATCGGTGCCCAAACCCAAACAAAAGCTGGTGCACATCCATGCCAGCGCCGAAGAGTTGAACCGGGTTTACCAGGCCGATTTGGCTATACAGGCCACCATGAATGCAGCGGCGCGTTCGCTTGAGGTGCTGACCGCGCCTGTCAGCCTGCCGTGGGAGACCTGGACCGCCGCCTGCCATGCTGACTACGAATTCAACCTCATCCCGCAAAAGCTGCCGGGCGATATGGACATGGCCGCCGTGGTGGCCACACTGCAACAACATTTGCCCGTTGATGCAGCCATAACCAATGGCGCAGGTAACTTTGCCAGCTGGACGCACCGTTTCTTCAAACACCACGGACTGGTGAAAGGCCATAAAACCCAACTGGCTCCCACTAATGGCTCGATGGGTTACGGTGTGCCGGCGGGCATTGCCGCGGCCATCACCACCGGCCGCCTGGCGCTGACGATGGCAGGTGACGGCGACTTTTTGATGAATGGCCAAGAGCTCGCCACCGCCGCTCAATACGGCGCCAAAACCATCATCGTGCTGCTGAACAACAGCATGTACGGCACGATTCGCATGCACCAGGAGCGCGATTACCCGACCCACGTGGCGGGCACGGCCCTGAAAAACCCCGATTTTGTGGGCCTGGCGCGGGCCTATGGTTATGCCGCGCAACGCATTACCCACACCGCTGAATTCGAGCCCGCGCTGCTGGCCGCTTTGGCGCGGAACGAAGGCACGTTGATTGAAATCATGCTCGACCCGGATGTCATCACCACACGGGGCACCCTGACGGCCATCCGCAACCAGGCGCTGAATGGCCGCACTTAGCGGCGTGAAGGCTGGGGTTGGCGTAGCGGGTGAAGCACTATCGGGTTTTGATTGTTTGGAAAAATTCTCTAATTAATTTAGTTTTAAAAAATTAAATTACTATATTTAATAAATTTTTGCTATTTTATTTATATCTAGTTGTGCAATTATTACGTGAATATTATTCGTTTTAATTAAAAATATAACTGTGTATTTAGTTAAATGAGATTTTTTCACGTGTTTCATCCTCTGTTTTTGTTAAGCCGGTCTCGCCAGGCAGCCGTCGGCCTCGCCTGCGTTGTCGCCGCAACGGGGGCTGCCCATGCCCAGCAAGCGCCACCACCACCATCACAAGAACCTGCACCCCAACAAATAGACCCGCAGCTTGACCCCCTTCTGACCAGCCGCAACATTGCTGCGACGGGGCAGGTCAGTGCCACGCCGGCGCACCCGTGGGTGGGCTTCTGGCAGTTGTCCTGCAAAGATGAATTTGGCCTGGCCCTGGTGGCGGCCAAGCCAGGGGTTTATTCGGTTCTGTTTTGCGGCCCGTTTGCGTGTTCACGTCCCGGCACCTTTCAGCCCGATACGGCGCTCGTCGGTGACCCGGCCTACCGATTGGACGACGTGAACCAGATCGGAATTCTGGACAAAAACGGCAACTACCGTTTACATGTGCGGTGTGTGGCACCGCGCTGATGCCATTTTTCATTTATCCGTTCAGTCACTGTTATTGAAGTAGTTTGGTTGCCCTTGGTCCCTACGCAGCGCAACAGCCAGGGCGGCTGCGTCCGTGTCCCTCGACGCGGGTACGTCACGTTCCCTTTGCAAAGTTTGCAGGGCGCGTCTCCGACTTAACCTCCCGCATCCGCGCTGACTGCCGCACTGCTTGGAGGGTGGTGGAAAACGCAGTAACCTTGGTGCGACTGCCACTGACGGCTGTTGAAACCGGCCAACCGTAGGCAATAGCCAAATGCTGTCCCCAGCGCCCGAAAAAACGCAAAACCCGCCCACAACCACCCCCCACGCGATTGAGGGAGCCCACGGCGGATGCGGGAGTTTAAGGCGGAGCCGCGCACTTCCGTCCTCGCAAGGCGAACGACGGCTCGACGCGGCGGGGGACACGGACGCAGCCGCCTTGGGCTCCCTCTAGCGCGGCCATCAAATGGTAGCGGTGAGGCCATTCAAACAGTGAACAATGGAACCATTTGGAACCTGTGAGTCAACGTCAATAGAAAGCGGTGTGACCGGTCAGCAGCGTTAACCAACTGCACGCCATCAAAAAAGGGCTCCGAAGAGCCCTTTTGAACCGTCAGAACAAGATCAGTTGACCTTGATCAGACGCCAATCCAGGCGGTTATCTGCGCGGTGAACCACATCCACGTTCTTCTTCATCGCCCAGGGGATGATCTGGTTGTGCAAGGGAATGTGCGAAACCGTGTCGTTTGACAGTTGCAGCGCTTCTGTCATCAGGCGGGTGCGCACGGGCAGATCGGTTTCAGCTTTGACACGGTCAACGATGTAGTCCATACGCGGGTTGCTATAACGGCCGACGTTGTAATTGCCGTCGCCACCGGTTCCCAGGCTGCGGGTGAGAGATTGCAGGCTGTAAAGACCGTCAAACGTGGGCACGCCCCAACCCAGCATGTAGATGCTGGCCTCAAAACGCTGGATCATCGGGAAATAGGTGACCAGCGGCAGGGTGCGCAGCTTGGCCTTGATGCCAATGCGGGCCCACATGGCCGTCACGGCCTGGCAAATCTCTTCGTCGTTGATGTAACGGTTGTTCGGGCAAGCGAAATCGACTTCGAAACCTTGCGGATAACCTGCTTCAGCCAGCAACTTTTTGGAGGCTTCCTGGTCAAATGGGTGGCGTTGGTTTACGCCTTCAGTCCAGCCATTCACCTGTGGGGCCACCATGGCACCTGTGGGTTGCGAAAGGCCGCGCATGGTCACGCGGTTGATGGTATTGATGTCGATTGCCTGGTACAAAGCCTTGCGAACCCGTACGTCTTTCAAGGGGTTTTTGCCCTTGACGCTGGAGCCCGGCAGTTCGTCGCGGAACTGGTCCATGCCCAGGAAGATGGTGCGGTTTTCAACCCCATCCAGTACCTTCAGGGCCGATGCGGCGCGCAAGCGGCCCAGGTCTTGCGGGCTTGGATCGAGGATGAAATCGACTTCGCCAGAGAGCAGGGCCGCGACACGGGTAGCTTCGGATTTGATCGGGGTGTAAATAATCTCGGTTACGTTACCGGGGTTGGCAGTGTTCCAGTGGTTCGGGTTTTTCACCAGCACCAAGCGTTGGTCTGGCAGCCATTCCTTCACCATGTACTGGCCCGTGCCCATGGAATTGCGGTGCGCGAAAGATTCGTCTTTGGTGCGAATGTCTTTCGGTTCGACCGATTTGTTTTTCTCGGCCCAAGCTTTGCTCATCACCCGCAGTTCGGTCAGCTGGTTCAGCAATACCGGGTTGGGGCCTTTCATTACGAAATCCACCGTGGTCTCGTTGACCTTGACGGCTTTGTCAATACCTTGGGTGTAAACGCTGAAATTGGAGGTCTTGGCCATCGCGCGGTTGATCGAGAACACAACATCGTCTGCGGTCAAAGCACTGCCATCGCTGAACTTCACGCCGCTGCGCAGGGTGAACCGCATCTGGGTGGGTGACAGTTCTTGCCAGCGGGTGGCCAACTGGGGTTCGACCTTGAAGGTGCTGCTGTTGTAATACACCAGCGAATCAAAAATAGCGGCATGCACGCCGTTACCCAGGGCGTTGTTTTGCGAATGGATGTCCAGCGTGGGGATGTCGCTGGCGCTGGACCATTTGAAGGGTTTGGCAAATGCAGCGGGGCTGCCAACCAGGGCCACAACGGCCGCGATCAGGGCAAGTTTCAGTTTCATGGGAACCTCAATTAATGAAACCATTGACTATGCCCCAAGCGCGCAGTGGCAGCGCTAGGAGTTTCCCGAGTTTAGGGGGCTGCGTTTAAAAAGATACCGACACTACATCCAGTTGGCAACCGGCCATAAACTGGCAAGCAACCGGCAAGCAACCGGCAAGCGCCGGGTATTGAATCAGCGCAGCTTGGGGTTCAAAGCGTCGCGCAGCCAGTCGCCCAGCAGGTTGACACTGAGAGAAATCAAAATCAACATCAGGCCGGGGAACACGGTGATCCACCATTCGCCTGAAAACAGGTAATCATTGCCCACCCGGATCAAAGTACCCAACGAAGGCGCTGTAGGCGGCACGCCCACCCCCAAGAATGACAAGGTAGCCTCCAGAATGATGGCAGTTGCCACCTGAATGGTTGCCAGCACCAGCACCGGCCCCAACACATTGGGCAGCACGTGGCGGCGCATGATGCGCAGTGGCGGCACCCCGGTAACGCGGGCGGCTTGCACATATTCCTTGTTGCGCTCTACCAGCGTGGAGCCGCGCACCGTGCGCGCATACGGCACCCAGCCGGTCAGGGTGATCGACAGGATCAGCACGCCAAACGCCACGCTGTCTTGTGCATTGGGGAACAGGGCGCGGCCCACGCCGGCAATCAGCAAGGCCACCAGAATGGCGGGGAAAGACAACATCACGTCACACAGGCGCATCAGCAAAGTGTCGATCCAGCCACCCTTGAAACCAGCTAACAGGCCCAAGGTGATGCCAATGGCCATCGACAGCAGCACTGCAACAAAGCTGACAACCAATGAAATGCGGGCGCCGTAAAAGAGCGCCGACAAAATATCGCGCCCTTGGTCATCGGTGCCCAGCAGGTATTTGCGGGTGCCCGCCGCTTCCCAGGCAGGTGGTTTGCGGGCATCGTTCAAATCAAGTGTGGCCAGGTCAAACGGATTGTGGGGCGAAACCCAACCGGCAAATGCCGCACAAAAAAGGCATATAAGCGCAACAGCCGCTGCAGCCATGGCGATGGGTGACGAGCGAAAGCTGTAGCCCACGTCGCTGTCCAGCCAACGCGCAATGAAGGAATCGCGTTGATTTTCGACGGCTTTGCTGGCGGAAACGTTGCTCATGTGAAGTAGTCCAGATCGTTCTTGTAGATGCCGCATTATCCAGCCAGCGTCAAAAAAAAAGCCGCATTGCTGCGGCTTTTTTAGTCAGGACAAGCCCTGATTATTTGAGGTGCTTGCCAATCAGGCCAGCCATCTCGAACATCGACACTTGCATCTTGCCAAAGATTTCCTTCAGCTTCGCGTCAGCGTTGATCATGCGCTTGTTCACTGCGTCTTGCAGCTTGTTTTTCTTGATGTAAACCCACAGCTTGCTGACCACCTCGGTGCGTGGAAGCGGCGTAGCACCAACGATAGCGGCCAGGGCGGCGCTGGGTGTCAGCGCTTTCATGAACGCGGCGTTGACAGCACGCTTTTTGGCGGGCGCGGCCTTTTTGGCCGGGGCAGCTTTTTTGGCCGGAGCCTTTTTGGCTGGCGCAGCGGCCTTCTTCGCGGGAGCCGCTTTTTTCGCGGGAGCGGCCTTTTTTGCCGGTGCTTTTACGGGAGCTTTAGCCGGTGCTGCTTTTTTTGCGGGTGCAGCTTTTTTAGCGGGAGCTTTTTTTGCAGTTGCCATGATTGAATTTTCCTTCTAGAAGTTGATTAATCACCAA